>JADFUZ010000009.1 GCA_015222295.1 Chloroflexota bacterium
ATACAGCGACAGGGCGCTTGCCCGCTAACCAACGATATGCACGTACATCCTCTTGTTCGCCCCTCTCTCAGTTTGTCCATTGGCGCTGGTCGGGGCGCAAGTCAGTGCTGTACACTTTAGGCGGCTGATGGATTGCTTGTCAAGGCGTCACGGCTTGCTGTATATTGGCCCAGGATTTGCAGTTCCGGCAGAGTTCCGGGCTAACCAAGAGACGAGATTGAAGCAAAGACATCCAGAAGGGACACAGTCAGTCAGAAGCTCCATGGGTGCTGGTCAGCTAGATAGCACGTGGTGCGCAGATACTGAATTCCGGTGGGGGGAGCGAACTTACGTTATGGGAATCCTGAACCTGTCCCCGGACTCGTTCTCCGGGGACGGAATCATTGACCTTGACCTGGCGGTGGAGCAGGCACGCCTGTTTGCAAGTCAGGGCGTGGACATTCTCGACGTCGGCGGCGAGTCCACCCGTCCTGGTTCAGCGCCAGTGTCGATCGACGATGAGATCACACGTGTGGTTCCAGTCATAGAGCGGCTGGTTAGCGAGGTACACATCCCGGTAAGCGTCGATACCTATAAGCCAGAGGTTACACACGAGGCACTTAAGGCTGGCGCAGCGATGATAAATGACCAATGGGGACTGAAGCGAGACATACGCTTGGGCGAAATCGCGGCTGAGAAAGGAGTACCTCTTATCTTGATGAGCAACCAGCGAGACAAAGCACGCTATGATCCAGGGCTCCAGCGTGATGTGGCATACTACCAGGATGTCATAACGGAGGTGACATCATCCCTTCGGGGAAGCCTGGACCTGGCGTTGCGACTCGGCGTGTGTTGGGAGAACATCATTCTTGACCCCGGGATTGGATTTGGCACAACCTGGCGACAGGATCTCGAGATCATGCGCCGTCTGGATGAATTGAGAGAACTGGGAAGGCCAATTCTGATCGGCCCCTCCCGGAAGTCTGCCCTTGGGATCGTGCTGGACCTCCCAGTTGATCAACGTCTGGAAGGGACAGCGGCGGCCATAGCCATTAGCATTGCCAGGGGTGCCGACATGGTGCGGGTGCATGATATCGAACAAATGACGAGGGTCTGCCGGATCAGTGACGCCATTGTTCGTGGGCAATGATCCCAAGCATCTCCGCTGTGCTCAAGTACAGCGCGCCGCCTTTGTTATCACGATATGAGTTCGGCCATGCGGTCGAGTACTGTTTTCAGGGCGCCGAGTTCCTCTCCATAGCCGGCCCACTCGCCCGCTTTCAGATATTCCTGAGCTTTGTCATAGTGCTGCTGGGCCAACACGACCAGACGAGCCATTTCAGCCTCTATCGCTTCCTCAGTTTCTGCGGGAGTTGGCGGTTCCGCTTCAGGTTCAGCCGGCTCTGGCTGAGCGCCAAAAATGGCGTTGAGGCTTCCCGCCAGAGTGGGCTCCATGGCAATCTGGTCACCGGCGGCCACGATGATTCGCTTCAGTTCAGGAAGTCCACCAGCTTCAGCCTGGAGGAAGACCGGCTCCACATAGAGGTTAGACTTGCCCAGAGGAATCAACAGCAGGTTGCCACGGATGACCCGTGAACCACCGCGTCCCCACAGAGCAAGCTGTTCAGTTATGACGGTATCCTGCTGAATCCGGTTCTCAATCTGACTGGGCCCATAGACCAGTCGTTCTTTGGGGAATAGGTAGGCAAGCAGTGTGCCGTAGCTATCCCCGTCGCACCGGGCGGCGAGCCACCCAATGGTGTTGTTCTTATTCACCGGCGTGAAGGGCAACATGAGCAGAAATTCCTCTTCGCTCTCGCCAGGCAGGCGCATGATGACGTAGTATGGTTCGAGTGTCTGTTCTTTTCCGGCATAGACCTCTCTCGGCCGCGCCCACAGGTCCTCTTTGTTGTAGAACACTCGGGCATCACGCATGTGGTAGCTCTGGTACACCGAAGCCTGGATGCTGAACATGTCCTCGGGATAACGGAAGTGGACCCGCAAGAAGTCGGGCGCCTGACCCGCAGGCACGAAGAGCTTGGGGAAGATGGCCTGGTAGGTTCGTATCAAGGCGTCCTCTGCGTCGGTGACATAGAAAGTAACGCTACCGTTGTAGGCATCAATGACTGCTTTGACGCTGTTTCGAACATAGTTCAGGCCGCTCTCAAGAGGCTCGGAATATGGATAGCGGTCCGTGGTAGTATAAGCGTCCTGTATCCAGAACAACCTTCCTTGCAGAATCACGAGATAGGGATCACTGTCCAGTTCCAAGAATGGCGCCAAGTGCTTGACTCTCTCCTGGATGTTACGGTAGTAGAGAGCCCTGCTATCAGAAGTCAATTCGCCGCTAATCAGTATGTTGAAGTCGCCAAATTGCCAGGCGTACGCCAATCGGCGGATGAAGCCACCTATGCGAACGCCCCCCTTGCCTTCATAGTGGCCATAGACGTTCTCGTCGCCCATAGGGTAGTCGAACTCTTCCGTCTTCGTGTTCACGATCACGTAGTCGTTTGTTTTCTCTCCGAAGTATATCTCAGGCCGCTCTATGGGTAGCTCGCCGATGGGGGGTATGTCCCTGACGAGCAACACGGGAAGCCCCTCAACACTGACTTCATTGACCGGGCTGAGCGCGACGCCGTAGCCATGGGTGAACTGCAGACGACGGGTGACCCAGGTCTGTGCTTCGCCAGCCAGCTTTTCCGCGGACAACTCCCGGGCCGACAACATCACCTGCCGATACTCATCATCAAGCGTGTAGCGATCAACATCGACATCATGGAAGTCATAGTAAAGCCGCATAGCCTGGATCTGATTGTACGTGTCCTTAAGCGGGCGATGATCCCAGAGCCTGATGTTGTTGATTGTCACCTCGTTCTGCGCGATGTCCTGCGCGGTGGGTGTCGGCTCAGCCGGAAACGACTGCTCCTCAATGCGATTCAGCGCGAAAGCCTCTCTGGTGGACTCGATATTGTACTCGATGTAGGGTTTCTCCAGGGCCAGTTCGTTGGGTTCCACCCGGAAGCGCTGTATCAAACCGGGGAACATTTGGCCGACTACGATGGCCGCCACTATCCAGACCCCCAAACCGTAGAGGAACCAGCGGAACCGGTGCCGAAGTGCGGACACCAGGACGAGGCCCATGCAAGCGAGCACTACGGACAGCACTATCCACAATGCCGGGAGCTTCGCGTGCATATCTGCATAGCCTGCTCCGAAGACTACCCCGCGTTCCGAGAAGACCAGTTCGCACATATCAAGCCAGTAGCCCCAGGCGAAGAAGCCCAGGATGACTATTACCAGGCCACTGATATGAGCGAGAACTGGTCTGGGAAAGTCGAACTTGATGCGCTGTACCGAGTGACTTATGAGATACAGTGCGATAGTTCCGAGAAGAGAAACGACAAACATGCCGAGAAACCAACTTCGCAGTAGACGAAAGAAAGGCAGTGAGAACACGTAGAAGCCAACGTCCCTGTGGAAAACTGGATCGCTGACATTGAAGGGCTGTGCGCTTAAGAACCGAAGAACGATCTCCCAGCCATCCTGAGCCGCCAAACCAAAGGCCAGGCCAAGAAGGACTGTTCCGAGAATAACAGCTGTTCTGGAAAGCTTCTGGAGTCGGCCTACTATGGCCCAAGGCCAGAAAGGCACGCCAGTCTTGGGTGCGAGGCGGGCAGCAAGAGCGAGATTGCCCAACAACAGGGCACAGACAGCGAATCCGGCACACACGAAGATCAGTATCCTGGCTCTGATGATAGTCGCGTAGACAGTGCTGTAGCCCAGGCTGTCGAACCAGAGCCACTCAGTGTAGATGCCCTTTGCTACGTCCAGCAGGACAAACGCACCGAGAAGGCCTGCCACAACCAGGACAACCTTCGAACTGCTCCAACCACGCCGGGGGCCAGGTGCCGGTTGTCCACCTCTATCCTGAGGAAACCAACGTTGCCATCTTCGGTCAAATGAGTTCAAACCGTCCCCTTAATTCATCTTGACTCGGGCTACTGCGATCCAACTTACCGTCTTCCTGTCGTACAGCCTGCCCAGCCGATTTCGGGCCACTAAAGGTGATACCCTAACACGCCCGAGCTCTCTCGGTCAATGGCGTCACACGGGTTCTGGCCATAGCGGTCTCGTTGTACGCTGAAAGGCATATCGAAGAGAGACAGCTATCCATGGTCCTCACGTGCAAGATTGGCCGCAGAGCGTCACCGGTTCAGCAATCGATGATCAGAGCAGGAACTCTCGGGACCTACGAGTGCCACTTCTTGAAGGCCAGCACAGAGTTCATCCCGCCAAAGCCAAATGAGTTGCAAAGCGCGCATTCCACGTTTACCTTTCTCGCGACATTGGGAACGTAGTCCAAGTCACACTCAGGGTCAGGGTTGTCATAATTGATGGTAGGCGGGATGATGCTGTCTCGCATAGCAAGCATGGTGAAGATGGCTTCCACTGCTCCTGATGCACCCCACAAATGGCCTATCATGGATTTGTTCGAACTGATGGGCAGATTGCCGCTGTGTCTGCCCAGAGCAAGCTTGATGGCCTTGGTTTCGGAAACGTCATTGAGCCTGGTGGCAGTTCCGTGAGCATTAATGTAGTCAACCTCAGCCGCGGAAATCGCAGCGTCATCCAGGGCCAGTTGGATGCATCGCGCCTGACTTTCGTAGTCGGGCTTGGTGGCGTGGTAGGCATCAATGTTAGACCCAAAACCTACCAACTCGGCATAGATGGTAGCGCCTCTTTTCCTGGCTGCATCAAGCTCTTCCAATACCAGGACTCCTGCGCCCTCTCCGGTCACAAAGCCATCCCGGTCCTTCTCAAACGGGCGACTTGCCTTTCGCGGTTCATCGTTTCTGGTGGATGAGGCCTTGAGTTGACAGATGCTCCAGATAAATATTGGCACGATGCTAGCTTCGGCTCCCCCGGCTATCATTACATCAGCGTCACCATGCTGGATGAGTCTGCATGCGTCACCAATAGCATGGCCTCCCGTGGCACAGGCGGTGCTTACGCTTCTGCTGGGGCCCTTCACGCCAAGGGCAACGCTTATCTCATTCGCTCCCGCACTGGTTATGAACATGGAAGCCAGGAACTGCGAAACCGCCTCCAGTTTCCCTTCCACGAGAGTAGTCATGTTCTTGCACAGGGTACTTATCCCACCGACCGCTGAACCCAGTATCACGCCTATTCGATAGGGGTTGCTCTTGTTGACGTCTATTCGGGAGTCCTTAGCTGCCATCCCTGCCGCTGCTATCGCATACTGAGTGAATAGGTCAGTTCTTCTTGCCTTCTTCTTGTCCAGGAAGTCCTCAGCATGGAAATCGTCAACTTCCGCAGCTATTCGTGTGCCGAAAACCGAGGCATCGAAGCGAGTAATGGCAGCAACACCTGACCTCCCTTCGCACAGCGCCTGCCAGGATTGCTCGACTCCCACGGCCAGAGGGGTGACAGCCCCCACTCCGGTGACAACTACTCTTCTTCTCCTCATTCGCTTGTGATGGACTTTGCCGGTCTTACCTGAAAGACTTTCGCGCCACTCGCTGTTCACGCCGTTTCCGGATGTCGATGGCAGCCTTCCATCTCTGGTGCCGGATCTAGTTTCCCGAGTCACATCCTCGTCTTGATGTCGCTGTCCCGCCGGCAACAAGACCTCGACGTGGACCCCATACTGGGTGCCATTCTACAGCGCAGCACGCACTCTTTTCAACTGCTTCCAGAGACCCTCGCCATGACTAGTCGCTCTTCACTCCAATCCCAGTTTGTCATCAATGCGTATGCTCCCACCGAGGCTTCTCGGCCACTTGTCGTGTATAGGACGGAGACCCACAGCGCTACTAGGGAAAGTCCTACGCGAGAATCGGATGAATGCCGCTTCCTCTCCGAGGTCTCGGTGCTGCATAGTTGTGTCAGGCGGGAGTATACCCGTTTACTCCTGAGTAGAACTGGAGGTTACGAGTTATGCCCGTGGTATTGAATGGACAGACCTTTCATAGAACCGCCGAAGCTTGTGGAATAGCGGGGATCAGCAAAAATACATTTCTGCGCTGGGTAGTTGAGGGAACACTGCCTGACGTGGGGCGCAGGGATAGGAGGAACTGGAGACTGTTCGCGAAGGAGGACCTGGATAGACTGAGGGGTGAGGCCAATAGGATTCGGACAAACCATATGGCTGGAAGCTGGGTGAATTCCCGCCGAAGCTTCCAAGGCAGGCGCTGTGAGGGACATTGATGATGGCCACACTATGTGTCATGGTTCCCTGCGGACGGGGGTGACCATACGGGCTCGATAGCATACAGATGCCTTTGCATATTACTGCTTGGATGGCTCTATGCCTTGGTCGCGACACGATCCTAATGGTCTGGGTAACTTAGCGGGGATAGTGGCGTGGGCTACACGGGCACAAAGCAAACATCGTAATGATGCGGCCTGGGCTTTGGTGTACAATAGCGAGTATCAGCGAGGCGTGACGCCACTTGGAAATAGGGCCTGATGCTCGTAGAACTCTCCGTTGACAACTTTGGAATCATCCGTCACATAAGGTGGCGCCCTGCTCTCGAACTTAACATCCTCACTGGCGAGACCGGCGCTGGGAAATCCCTGATAGTCGATGCCCTAGAGACCCTTCTGGGAGGAAGGGTGGGAGATGAGGTCATCCGGACGGGAGCCAACGACGCCAGAATAGAAGGAGTCTTTCGCCTCGACGACAGCTCCCGTGTGAAGGCAGTCCTGCGAGACCGTGGACTCAACGATGAGGAATTCGTTGTTCTGAGCCGTGAGATTGAGAA
>JADFUZ010000010.1 GCA_015222295.1 Chloroflexota bacterium
CAGTTTTGGGAAAATCTTAAAAGGAGGAGAAATAGTTTGAAAAAGATACTTTTTATTTCACTAGCAGTGATACTGGCTCTCAGTGCGGGCCTAATCGGCTGTGGTGATGGTGACGGCTTGGGAGACCCTGTCACGGTCAAGCTGCTCATCAGGACCGAGGACCAGCGAAAGGACATAGGCAATTACGTCGGCCTCCAGCTCGAAGACCTGGGGTTTACGGTTACCCGCCAGTACGGGACCAGTGGCGATTTGTCACCTCTCTGGTATGGCAGTGACCCCGACGACGGCTTGTGGAACGTGTACACCGCCGCCTGGATTAACACGGCTGTGCCGCGGGATGAAGGCTCTAATTTTGGTGCGTTCTTCACTCCGCTGTGGTCAGCTATGGGTCCATTGTGGGCGGCCTACACACCCACCGACGAGTTCCTGGCGGTGGCAACCGCACTGTGGAACAACGATTTCCCCAACATGGCGGCGCGCCAAGCCTTGTTTGAAGACGCGGTGCCCATGTCCATGAACGACTCTGCCCGCATATTTCTCGATGACCGCACGTCGTTCTACATGCAGCAGGCGGATGTGGCCTTAGCCGCCGACGCCTATGGCGGCACCGAAGGCTCTCGGCTGTGGGCTCACTCAATCCACTTCCACAGCTCGGGTGTTCCGCAGTTACCGACGGGCAACACCACCTTGAGGGCAGCCACAGCCGATTTGCTGGTCGAGCCCTGGAACCCGATCGCCGGCTCGAACTGGGCATACGACCAGATGCCTATTTCGGCTACTCAAGACCGTGGCTTTATGTATGACACGAACGACGGGCTGTGCTGGCCTCAGGTCGCTAGCCATGCTGAAGTTACGGTGCAAACTGGTCTGCCCGTAGGTACCACTGCCGGGCACGAGACTTGGTTGACACTTAGTACTACACCGGACCCGATTCCAGTACCGGCAACTGCCTGGGCTGACTGGGATGCCGATGCTGGCGACTGGACACTCGCGGGATCGGGCGTAACCGCCAAGACGAAGACCGTTGTCTACTACCCCACAGGTACCTTTGGTCGGCCGCTCCACGATGGGAGCACGCTGGATGAGGGCGACTTCCTGTTCTACACAATCCAGCAGTTCGACCGGGCTCAACCTACCAGCGACATCTACGACATAGACTACGTTGCAGAGTACGACGCTTTCATGTCGCACTTCAAGGGCTTCACGTTCAATTTCACCGACCCGAGCTACGACCTTGTGGTCACAACCTACGACGACATGTTCCAGTTGGACGCCGAGCTTATGGCCTTTGAGAACCAATGGTTCCCTACCAGCAGCTACGGCCCTTTTGCCTGGCACACCCTGGCCCTGGGCTACCTGGCTGAGAGAGATTTGCAGCTGGCGTTCTCCGAGTCCAAGGCTACAGCAGCGAGCATCGAGCAGCTCGGCATGACCTCCGGGCCCAGCCTGGCCATACTTGCCGGTTACCTGGCCGATGTCCAAGACGGCGGGTCTGGTGACTACCGGTTCCTGCCTTACCCGAACGTTCTGGGCACCTACATTACCGATGGAGAAATAGACACCCGATACAGTAACCTGGCGGCCTGGTATGCGAGCAAGGATCACTTCTGGGTAGCCAGCGGGCCATACTACCTGGAGTCTGTCGACACCGTAGCCGACGTCGTTCAGTTGGACCGGTTCGGGAGCCATACCGACAGCGGCGACATGTGGTTCTTCCTGATGGATCCAGTTCCTACCACCCCGCCTGCTCACACTGGTGGCTGGGTAGACACGATCGTGCTGATCGTTCTGGATGATGCGCCTGCATTTTCGCAGCTTCAGTCCGACGACCTTGACATATATATACATGGTGAGTCTGACCCTGACCTATTCGCGGACGTTCAGGCTGACGCGGACTTGAGCTACTACCTGGCTTACGGCTTGTTCGACGAGCTCACCTTCAACCCAGCAGGCCCGTTCTTCGCAAATACTGGGAAACTGAACCCGTTTGGCATCCCCGCCGTCAGGCAAGCGCTGAACTGGGCAATTGAACGCAGTTACATCGCTGGCGAGATCTTCGGAGGCATGGCCGCCCCGAGGTACACCTGCGTTGGCACGGTGACGGGAGATTACATCAACCGCTACCCGGCCCTGTTCGCAGCGACGAAGCTTGAGTATGCCTACGACTTCGACGCAGCTGATGACATCATCGAAGCCGAAATGCTGGCTATCGCCGGCGTAACGCGCCATACAGATGGCAAATATTACTATCTAGCCCCGTGATGCCTGACAGAGCGAGTAGCTAGGTAACCCAACGGGGGACCGCAGTCAGCGGTCCCCCGTTATTTCGCAGACCTCTTTCGCCATTGTGAATCCTGTTCCAGCATTGACGGGAAATCTCACTCCTCGCAATGACAAGAACGTGCCAACAGGGTACCTGACCACGGCGAGGACTTGACATCGTCGCAGGGTTGATATAGTATAGACAGGATTTTGTAGTACTGGGTGATCACGAGCTCGGGCTGTTCAGGAGATAGTGCTCCAGCTTGGTGTATGGTTGTTCTTTGCGAATGCCGGGATTGGGCCCATGCAGAAACTGTGAAACAATTCCCGGTGTGGGAGAGCAAAACTGCTGTAGGCTGACCGGTCGCGGTAAGCGGAGTTGAACGGAGAACCGGATTTGGACGGCCCTGCTCTCGGAAAGAGTTGAGTCCGAACCCATGCGTGAAGTTATCAACAGGCTAGGAAGATACGCTGTGGTCAGGGCAGTGTTCCTCTTCCTGGCTGTCATCGTGGCCATATACATCACAGTGATGATCGCCAATATGGGCGGTAAGCTTGACGAGATACGCAAGAGCGAGATCAGCCAGCAGGTTGGCATGCAAATTTTGGCGAACCCCGAGTATCGGCAGCTGCCACCGGACGAGCGCCTGAAGCTGCAAGAGGCGCTCGTGGCCCAGGAGTTTCGCCGGTTAGGCATGGACCAACCGTTCTTCCCCAAGCGGAGCTTCCAGTACTTGTCGAGTGCCCTGACATTGAGGCTGGGCTGGGCGGAGCATATGGCAAGCGATGCGGGGTCGCGACAGGTGCGATTGATAGTACTTGAGCGCCTGCCAACAACGCTCCTTTTGTTTGGCACGGCTAACCTTACGCTATTCTTTCTATCTGTGTTCGTAGCTCTATTCTTGTCGCGACGGTATGGCAGCTTCCTGGACAGGCTGACAATCGGGCTAGCGCCCAGTTCGGCAGCGCCGGGTTGGTTCTACGGACTCTTTCTAATCCTCATCTTCGCAGCTACGCTTCGGGTCCTACCCTGGGGAGGTCTAGTCGATGCCCCTGTGCCCGACACAAGCCTGGGCTACGCTTTGAGCGTGCTCAAACACATGATCCTGCCCACGACCGCCGTTATCCTGGGTGCCCTTTTTGCCACCATTTACTCGTGGCGCACTTTTTTCCTCATCTACTCCAGCGAAGACTATGTAGAACTGGCGCGAGCGAAGGGGCTTCCTTCCCGGAGCGTTGAGCTACGTTATGTACTGCGCCCCACGCTGCCTCCGATCCTCACCAACTTCCTGCTTGTGCTCATTACTATGTGGATGGGCCAGATTGTCCTGGAGACTGTGTTCCGATGGCCGGGGCTGGGGCGGGCCTATTACCTTGCGATCCAACTACAGGACACACCGGTTATCATCGGGGTCACCGTGATATTTGGCTACTTGCTGGCGGCTACCGTGTACGTCCTGGATTTTATGTACGCAGTTATTGACCCGCGCGTCCGTGTCGGGGCTGCGGGAAGGAGGGCATAGGCAAGCGTGCAAAACTGGTTGGCGAGGCTTCACGAGATCAGACGATACCCGGCGCTCATGGTTGGAGTGGTAATCATTGGCCTTTTTGTGATGGTTGGAATCTGTACCCCGATCGCCATACCTTACGGTGAGGGAATACGGCTGTGGCGTGGTGGCGAGGACGTGTGGGGCAACAACCCGAAGTACGCCGCCCCGGTCTGGTTCGACCTATTCACCAGGGACAGGCTCCCGCGCACCATCATAGTCAGACTCGCAGATGGCGGGGCAGAGACTGACGAGGTAACTAACGGGGGGATGAAGCGGGTGGAGATTGCCTTGCCCTTCCAGTATGTCTACGATGGCTTCCCTGATGAGCTGAAACTATTTACCACGGCGAGTTCTCAGGCGGCTGGCAGGCCCATTGCTATCTCCTGGGAGACGCCTGACGGGCGAACGATCGTTCTCCAGGACAACCGTTTGCTGAAGAAATCAGACACATACTACATCTCTCAAGATAAGGACCTGCGCGAACGGCTGTCAAAATTGGCGCCTGAAGCGGGCTTGTTTGCTGACCCAGATAATACAGAGAAGCCGCTTAAGGGAGATTACAGGCTGGTGTTGACAGCAGAAGTTCCAGCCGCAGCTGAGCTGGATGCCAGGCTGGTAGTGTACGGCAAAATTCACGGCTTGGCAGGCACTGACCACCGCAGACGCGACCTGATGGTGGCACTTTTGTGGGGGGCGCCAATCGCACTTGTCTTCGGAGTGGCTGCTGCCGTGGGCACAACCGTACTCACATATATCCTGGCAGCAACGGGCACCTGGCTGGCCGGCAAGGTAGACAGGGTGTTCCAATGGATCACGCAGGTGAACCTTATTATACCCTTGCTGCCGGTTATGATCATGATAGGGTATCTCTACAGCCGCTCCATCTGGACGATGCTGGCAATCGTCATTGTCCTAAATATATTCAGTTCAACGATGCTGACCTACCGCGCCATGTTCCTCCAGGCGAAGGAAGCGCCTTATATCGAGGCCGCCCAGGCTTATGGAGCAGGAAATCTCCGTATCATCCTTCGCTATCTTATGCCCAGACTGGCGCCCACGCTTCTACCCCAGTTTGTTCTCATAATTCCCCTGTTCGTGTTTCTGGAGGCTACGCTCGCGCTGCTTGGGCTCGGGGACCCTGTCCTTCCCACCTGGGGCAAGGTCCTGGAGAACGCGTACTCGGGGGGCGCATTGCTTAAGGGATACTACTACTGGTTTCTCGAGCCGTCCGTGCTGCTCATGACGCTGGGGATCGGGTTTGCCCTGATCGGCTACTCCCTGGATCGCATCGTCAATCCGAGGCTGAGAACGGTGTGATAACGAATATGAGACAAGAGCCAAAGACAGTGTCTGGCAGCAGTAGAGGACTGCGGGCAACACAAGGCGCCGTGCTCGACGTAGAGAACCTTTACCTCTACTTCGGCGCCACTACCGGCGTGGTGCGAGCTGTTGACAGGGTCAGCTTCAAGCTGAACCACGGGCGGTCTCTGGCGATTGTCGGCGAGTCAGGTTGCGGCAAGACGTCGCTGGCCAGGGCTATCCTCAGACTCCTGCCTCGCAATGTGGACACATACAAAGGCCGGGTGTTGGTTGATGGCAACGACGTCATGAAATTCAGCGAGGAGCGCTTCCGTCGGGAGGTTCGGTGGGTAAAAATATCAATGGTCACGCAAGCTGCCATGAACTCGCTCAATCCTGTTCTCAAGGTGGGCTATCAGGTGGCCGAGCCACTGCTTCTCGACCATCGTGTGGGCAAAGGGGACGCGATGGAGCGAGCCAGGGAGGTTTTCCAAACGGTGGGCATCCCTGAAGCTTTCCTACAACGCTATGCCTTTGAGCTCTCAGGAGGAATGCGCCAGCGGGCGATAATCGCCATGGCTCTGGTAGCCAACCCACTCATTGTCATACTAGACGAACCAACGTCGGCACTGGACACCCTGACTCAGGCTAATATTATGAACGCCCTCAAGAAGATAAAGAAAGATCTGCGGCTGACCTACATCTTTATCACTCATGACATCGCGACTTCCAGCGAGCTGGCTGACGAAGTAATCTGCATGTATGCCGGGCAGTTGGTGGAGCACAGCAAAGCTGAGCGATTTTATCGCGAACCCCTCCATCCTTACGCGCGGATGCTCATGGCCAGCGTGCCCACTCTACGGCTTGACAAGAAGCCCGAGTTCATCAGCGGCCAGCCCCCGAGCCTCATCAACCCACCTCAGGGTTGTCGGTTTGCCGAGCGTTGCCCCAGACGATTCGAACGCTGCCAGGAGGAGCCACCCTTGTTCACGCACGGAGACGGATTGGTGAAGTGCTGGCTGTATGAGCGAGATTGAAAACATGCAGGACAATGTACTACTGTCGATAAAGGACCTGCGCACCTGGTTTGAACTCAAGCGCTGGGGGTTTTTGCACGCGGGATCTGTTCGGGCAGTGGATGGAGTAAGCTTTGACGTCAAGGTTGGCCAGGCGGTCACCATTGTGGGCGAGAGCGGCTCAGGCAAGACCACGCTGCTCCGAACGATTCTGGGACTGGCTCGGCCCACGGCAGGGGAGATTACTTTCAATGGCAGGAGAATCGAAGGGCAGAAAGCACATGACCTCGCCTGGGTGCGGTCTCAGGTCGGATTTGTTCAGCAGGATCCTTATGGAGCGCTCGCACCATTTATGAACGCCGGCACCATCCTGAGGGAGCCGCTGATCATCAACAAAATGGGGACAGACGAGCAAGAACATCGGGTCAGGGAAGTGATGGATGAAGTGCGACTGATCCCCGTTGAAGACTTCCTCTCCAAGTTTCCTCACATGCTCTCAGGTGGTCAGCAGCAGCGACTGGTAATCGCCAGAGCCGTTATCTTGCGTCCCAAGCTGGTCGTTGCCGACGAGCCTGTGTCCATGCTGGATGCATCAGTCCGGGTGGAGATCCTGGAGCTGATGCGGAAAATTCAAGCAACTCACAGCCTCAGCGTCCTCTACATCACCCACGACCTCTCTTCGGTGCGCTACTTTTCGGAGCGCGTCTTTGTCATGTATGCCGCCAAGATGGTGGAAAAAACAGAGGTCAATGAAGTGGTGCACAACCCGCTTCACCCTTACACGCAAGCACTGCTCAAAGCCATCCCTGATCCTGATCCTGAGAATGCCGACAAATTCAGGGATGTTCCGCCCGGTGAACCCCCCAATCTGATCAACCCCCCGACAGGCTGCCACTTCCACCCCCGCTGCACCCACAAGATCAAAGGGTTATGCGATGTCGAAGAGCCTCCCGAGTTCGAGCCCAGTCCCGGCCACTTCGTGGAGTGCTGGCTTTACAAATAGAAGGGCCACATGGAGAATCCAGTAAGGCTAATCATCATCGGCTTGGTTCTGGTCCTCTGTGGCGCTATCCTGCCTTTCATGATGGTCATTGGTGTGCTGCCCAAGACGTTCGTGGCAAGTGCGCTAGCTTACACCTGCTCGATCGCTGGGGCTGCCACGGGACTTGTCGGTATGGTAGCATACCGTCGGCGCCCAAAGTGATCCGGTAACCAAGACTTTGGCTGGTGGCAGACTCGGCAAGGGCCGACCGGTGGGGTACTCAGGCTATAGTAGCAATCAGCCTCAATAGGTCTGGTCCATGAATTCGGCTATCTGCTCGAAGTGAACCTTATCCACCATGACTCCCAGGGGAGCGTACACTATCTCGTCACCGCCCCACAGCACTGTGGGCCTTGTCTCGCGCGTCATCCCCCGGATGCCCATCAGGATATTGGAGATATTATCGTTGATTCTCAGCGCGTTGACCTTGATGGGCGCTTTGATTTCGCCGTCTTCAATGAAATATGAGTCAGCCGTGAGCGTAGTGGTGAAATCGCCAGCCCTCAGGCCATTGACGGGATAGGTATACCACAACCTTCCCACCAGTATTCCCTTCTGAATACCATTTATGAGAGTCTGAAGATCGACACCGGAAGGCGAGTCAAATACGATGTTGGTTGCCGATGCGCTCGGCAGCATACCGAAGTTCCTTCCGCCTCCGCGGGCGTATCGAAAGCCGTTTCTCGGTATCATTGCACGCCGGAAGTCCACAGGGTCAACTCCGAGCTTCTCTTTTGCCTCGGGATCACTCAAAATTCGTTGATATTCATACCACTCACTTAAC
>JADFUZ010000067.1 GCA_015222295.1 Chloroflexota bacterium
GCCGCTGTTCTTGGGTTTGTATTCACCCCAAGGATACGCCGCCTTTATTGAGTTGGCAATCCACAACTTTTGATTATAACTCCTCTATATTGGATCATGCCTTCAAGGGAGAACTGTGAGCAACAAGATCTTGACGCTGTCACTCATTCACACGCAGATCCACTTGACAATCCCGAACATCCGTGCTACAATGCATTTGTCAGGTACAGGGTTTGCCTGCACTGCGCCCCGCTCTGCGGGGCGTCCCGATCGGGTGACGGTTCCAGCTTGGAATGTGGTACAATACCACTGTCACAGACTGGAACAACAGCGGGAGAATCAACGTGCTGACTTTAACAATCACACTTGTGTTCTCCATGTGAAGCAGGTTCCGATACAGGCTTCTGTATCATGGAACTTCTCTGGTGTTGCGACACTAGGGAAGACGGGTGAGGAGGCCTTGCCCCCGTCAGACTCATACCGCGGTATGAGTTGCCTCCCCGGTTTTGAAACCGGCACAGCCTCTGGTCAAGTGAGGAAACATACTTGACTAGGGGCTGTTTGCTTTTCTGAAGGCTTCAGTTATGCCAGACATCAATCTTGGACACTTCTTCAGTCCAGATGCAGTAAAGGAGTCCTATCAACGCTACAAAGCTGCAAAAACGGATAGGTACAGGGCGACCAGAATCAGAATTCCAATGGGGTCAGATGGCATAACATGGCAAGACTTTGAGCGGAATCTGGACAAGAACGCCGCGAACATCTCGCGACGGGTGCTCAATGGCTCTTATCAGTTCTATCCACTGCGTGAGGTAGAGGTCGAGAAGCCTGATGGGGGTACACGGGTCCTCTCCATTGCCAGTATACGCGACGCTCTTGTCCAAAGACAGCTGTACGCTGCACTGTACAGCAGTGCAGAGGAAATGTTCGCGAAACCTGGATTGGACAAGGTCTCATTTGCCTACCGCCGGGGCAAGTCAGCACCTTATGCGGCGCATCTCATTTGGCAGAGCTTCAAACGTGGTGGGTATGGCTATGCCTTCGATGCCGACATACGCAAGTTCTTCGACAATCTCAACCACGACCAATTGATGGACTTAGTTGAGGCTTGGATTGGTCGTGAGACAACGGCTGGTAAACTGCTGTGGCGGTACATACGCACGGACCGCGTACCTTATGGTAGTTACCCCCACAGTTCAGGATGGGAAAAACACTTCATGGAGAACAAACCCCAGAGGGTGCCTCGCCAGAAGGGTGTACCCCAAGGCGGCGCACTCTCTGGCTTGCTCGCAAACCTCTACCTTCACGAGTTTGACTGTTGGGTAGTAGCGGAAAAGGCCCAGCAGTCAGACTTTCGCTACTATCGGTACGCTGATGATTTCGTGATGTTGACACATACCGAAGAAGACGCATATGCGTTGTATGAACCAGTACGTGCCAAGCTCAAGGACTTACATCTCGACCTTCACCCTTTGGCCGGTCCTGAGAGAAAGACCAAAGTCTCGAACATTGCCGAAGGTGAGCTAGTCTTTCTCGGTTTTCATTTCATGGCAGATCGTGTTAGAGCAAAACCTGACAACATTCACCGTTTCAAGGATCGATTCCAAGAAGCTCTAGGGAAAGAAAGCAGCTTGAGGAGCAAGTCCCATGAATGGGATACTCGGCTCAGACTGGCAGTTCGATGGTGCGTGAACCCGAAAATCCTTGGACCTGAACCTGAGCAGTGTGAAAAGTGTGGGCTACCAACAGACCGTCGGCGTAGTTGGATGGCGTTTTTCGCATCGGTTATCTCTGATGTAGACCAACTCCGCCAGTTGGATCGCTGGATGCGGCAACAGGTATGCAAGTACTTTCGCGATCACTACAGGGTAAGGATAGGGCGCAGAGAACTGCGAAAGGCTGGTATGAGGAGTCTGGTCAGAGAATACTATCGTCAAAGGAGTGCACCAACAGAGGTTTGCTCCTGCCATCCATCCTAGATCAGCCGTTCAGGGGAGAGTTGTAGGAGGTGCAACTATGGCTCGTCGCCAAGTATACTCCGCCATCGTTGCTGCTGTACGCTCTGGGCAACTCGTAGAACCGTTCAGTCAATCAGACTTCCGATGTGCCTGCCCTGGATTTGGTGAAGGCACCTATCAAGCCTTTCTGCACAAGCATCGCCTCGGCAATCCAGGCGGCAACTCTGAGCTGTTCGTGCTTGTAGATCCCGGTCAGTTCAAGCTCCTGCGGCCCATTCTGTATGGGTTGTAGCAGCACTCGGTACCGAACAGGGCAATTCGGAGGGGTGATGAAAACTGCAAAACCATTTGGTGATGTCAATACAGCCACCATCCTGGTCATAGGCCACGATCCCCGCCTTCAGCGGGGCAAGGCGGAGGCTGAGTTCGCGTTCTTCTTCGACTACCTCACGCGCCCCAGGCCTGGGTCTCGCCCGGAGGCCAAGAAGTACGATCTGGCGCAGGCTGTTGTGGATTACGCCGGCGAGTTGGCCGGTCGCGAAGTGGCTCTGACGGAGCTGTACGTCACCAACCTCTGTAACCAGTTCCTGGACCATGCACCGGGTTCGGGCACGGTCCTGATCCCCGTAATCCTGGCCCAGCGCGGCGTGGAGCAGATCGTGCAAACGGTCGCTGCCGGGCAGTTCAAGGTTATCATCCCGATGGCCGTTCAGACCTTCTGCCACTTATGCAAGCAAGGGTTCCTCGATGAGGAGTCTGAGCTGGTGAAAGACTTCGTCCAGGCGGCCCGCCCCCAACCCAACAAGGCCGAAGAGGGAATCTACCAGCAAAGCGGTCGAGCACCGTTCCTGGCCGTCTGTGGACATAGGTTTCACCACTGCGGAGTGCCTGTCGTTCCTGTTGTACACGTCAAGCAGTGGCCATTGAAACCCAGAATGGTCAGGTATACGGAGCCGATGGAGCGAGCGCAGCGGCAGATTAGCCAATTGGTGTGACCACGACGACATCTTCTCTCTACATTCGTCGCGTCCTTTGGAGGTAGATCAAGAAGCTGATGTCGTTGATCTCCCAGCATAGAGATTGGCCCACAGCATGAAGCTTTACGTAGGAGTAACCGACAACAACTGGTTTCATTTCCTCGCCGAACGCCAGCCGGATGAGGTCAACTTCTGGCGCCCCGGCGGCGGGAGCTTTCGCGCAATCCCAGAAGGCGCCCCGTTTCTTTTCAAGCTCCACAGTCCGCACAACTACATCGTGGGAGGCGGGTTCTTTGTCCAGTACTCGCTCCTTCCAATCTCCCTGGCCTGGGCCGCCTTTGAGCAGAAGAACGGCGCTCCAGATTTCGAGGCTTTCCGCCAAAAGATACTCGGCTACCGCAGCTCCAAAGCTCCAACCACTCCTGATCCGCAGATCGGCTGCCTCGTGCTGGTCGAGCCGTTCTTCTTCGCCCGCGAGGACTGGATTCCCATCCCCGATGACTGGAGCTCCGGCATCCGCCGAGGCAAGACGTACGACACATCCGACCCCAGCGGCGAGCGGCTGTGGCAGGCCGTGCAAGAGCGTCTGCCCAGATATGAGCGACCACCGGGTTGGAAGGATAGTGCTGACGTTGGTGTCGTGGAGTCGCCGCGATACGGCGATGAGTATCTGATACGCCCACGGCTCGGCCAGGGCGCTTTCAGAGTCCTTGTGACCGAGGCGTACACTCGCCGCTGTGCAATGACAGGGGAACGTACGCTACCAGCACTGGTGGCCGCACATATCAAGGCCTATGGCAAGTCCGGTCCCCATAGGGTGGACAACGGCCTCTTGTTGAGAGCGGATCTGCATATGCTCTTGGATCAAGGGTACCTGACGCTGACAAAGAAGTACCACATCGAGGTCAGCCGGCGGATCAAGGAAGAGTTTGAGAACGGACAAGAATACTACGCCTTACACGGGAGACCGTTGGCCATTCTGCCGCAACAGGAATTTGAACGCCCGTCGCCAGAGTTCATCGAGTGGCACAATGAGCAGGTTTTCTCTGAATAGACCAGAGTAGGGCATAACTCACAATGATGTGCGAACTACCGCAAGATCGAATGCCTGAGGCTGAGGTCAGTCTGCGGCTGGCGTTTCACCTACTCGCATTTCCAGGCAGCTAGGGACGAAGCGGTGAGGCAACACCACGCTGCCACCACCGCCGCCCTGGATGCGCTTCTGCCCTCCATCCTCGATCGGGCGTTCAAGGGGGAGTTGTAGGAAAAGCAAAGCACGCAGCACAGGTGCGAGTCCACAGAGATGAAAAGCTGAAGGAGTGAGGGGAGTATGCAGGTGTATCCATATCTGGTTCAGGAAGATGCGTCAGGCGAATCGCTTCAGCCAATAGAACACCGGGAACGTACGTACGATGAAGCCTGGCTCCAGGAATTACTCCGGGGAAATCCCGAGATCCTGCCGGTTGCCAAAATCGAGCCCATATTCTACCCGCTGATCCCCATCGGGCGCGAAGTTCCCACAGGAACCGGCGCGATCGACAACCTGTTCATCAGCCCCCGGGGTTACCTGGTGCTGGTCGAAACGAAGCTTTGGCGGAACCCCGAGGCCAAGCGAGAGGTTGTGGCCCAGGCGATTGACTATGCCAGCGCCGTATCCAAGTGGAACTACAGCCGGCTGGACGAGGTCACCAGGGGGTATACCAGGAAGTATGAAGACACCGAGATGGTTCTGGCCGATTGGGTGGAGAAGCAATGTGGCCCCATAGAAAGCGGACGGCTCTTCTTCGAGGAGACTGTCGCCAAGAATCTCAGGCTGGGGCGCTTCCTTGCCCTGATCGTAGGTGATCGGATACGGCGATCCGTCGTTGAAATGCTGAGCTATGTCAACAAGTACCCACACCTGGCCACTGACGTAGGGCTGGTCGAGCTACAGTGCTACCGATGGAAGAAGGAACAGGATTGGCCTCTGCTTGTCGTTCCCAGCATCGTGGCACGCACCGAGGTCGTTGAACGCTCGGTCATTCAGGTAACGCTCAAACAAGACGGCACCTACCAGGTTGACGCCCAGCAGGAAAGGGTGGAGGAGAAAGACAGAGGACGCAGAAGGGTAACTCTGACAGAAGAAGCCTTCTGGGAACTGTTGGAGGAGCAGGCCTCAGACGCTTACGAGATTGCTCGCCAGCTCATTGAGAGGTATCGAGAGAGGGATGGAATCTCGATCGACCCGATGGAGAGCTCGATCGTCGCAAGACTAGATGTCCAAGGCACGGGACGACGAGTCTCGCTCTTCTTCATCAACAAGAACGGATCACTTTACGTATGGCCAGGGGCCATTAGAAATCAGCTCGCACTGGCAGGGTTTCGGCGCGCCTTGGCTAACTCCTATGAGGCTCACACGAGAGACATCCTGAACATGGACAAAGCGCGCAAGGACTTTGCGCGTTCCATCGCGGAAGTGGACATTGACGAGTTCATGTCTGCTGTTGATGCCTTCATTGAGGAAATGCAGCTTGCTGGGCCTGTCAACGACTCAAGCCATTGACCCGGCGTTCAAGGGGGAGTTGTGAATCACGAAAGCCACGAAGTGGACGAAAGACGCGAAAGGCTTTCGTGCGTTTCGCGCCCTTTCGTGTCCTTCGTGTTCCAGGCCGCCACCACCGCCGCGCTGGACGCGCTCCTGCCCTCCATCCTGGATCAGGCGTTCAAGGGGGAGTTGTGACCAGAGCCATCCTGGACCCTCGCAAGATCCGCCGTGACTTCTAGCACAGCAGACTTGGTTGCCGCGGATGAAGAACCAATACTTTGGTGATGTCAACGATTATCGCAAGTACGGCTTGCTGCGCGCACTGACAGCTGGCAGTGAAATAACAACGACTATCTGCTGGATGCTCACGCCCGATGATGGTCGCTCTGATGGAAAGTTCACAACCTACTTGATGCAACCTGAGAGATGGCGGCACTTTGATCCAGAGCTTCTCGATACACTGCAGGGGTTGGTCAGGGATGAGAGAAGTGTCGCTCATCTGGAAAAGGCGAGCCTTCTTCCTAGGACGCGTTTCTACGACGAGATACTGCCCGATGACCATCAAGGTAGGCAGCAGTACTTTGCATCCTTTTGGCCTCGGGCACAGAATAGCGATCTCATCTTCTTCGATCCAGACAATGGGGTGGAAGTGAAATCGAAGCCTTTAGGCCGGAAGGGCTCCTCCAAGTATCTGTACTGGCGCGAGCTGACCCAGGCTTTTTCCGGTGGATCCTCTGTTCTGGTCTACCAACACTTCCCTCGTGAGAAGCGTACCCCTTTCATCGCGCGAGTGGCGAAGGAAATGGACGGAAGGACCGAAGCCCCCTGCATCTACTCGTTCCGCACGTCACACGTTGTTTTCTTTCTTCTGCTCTCAGAGCTCTCAAGGCCGACTCTTGAGCTGAATATCCTGCGCGTTTCGGAAACCTGGGCTGGGCAGATAGAAGTGCACAGGCACAAAGGATGAGAATTCATCACGATGAAGATCTCACAGAGCCTTGCTGACGCGTTCCATCCTCTGGATCGTAAGCGCTTTGAGACGATAAAGCGCGACGAGTTCAAGCTCCCCCATACTCTAATTGGTTTAAAATACCTCCGGGACAAGGCAAGAAATGAGCGAGACCTGCGGGAACTCTATCGAGACCGCGCCCTTTATGAGTTGTTGCAGAATGCTGACGATGCCGGCGCAAAGAAGGCGGCCTACATTCTGTCACGTGATGGTCTGGCATTCGTGCACGACGGGCAATGGTTCACAGTCGACAACTTCCGCAGCCTCGCCGACGGCTGGAGCGACAAAGACCCAAGCCAGTGTATCGGGCACAAAGGGTTGGGATTTCGTTCTGTCCTAGATATTACACCTGCACCTTATCTGATCAAGGTGGACAGGGAACACTTCTTTGCCGTGAAGTTCACCTGGGCTCTGAACAACGGCCATATTCAGGAAACGCTTGGAAAAGACCCGACTCTACGTGAGCATTACAAGAGGTGGACAAAACATGGTCATAGTGTTTGCCCGGTTATGGCTATCCCAGGACTGGCGAAGAAGCACAACCTAGAGGACGGCACGACTATCCTCGACAGACTGATTCGTGGACGCTATGGCGGCGAGTTTACCACGATGTTCTGGTTCCCCGCGAGAGACCCTGACACCGATCACAAGGTCCTTGAGGAGCTAGGGCCAACGCCAATCACGGCCGATTCCCACGGTCGACAGGTCTTGCTAAGCTTTCTGAGAGAAGAGGTCAGTGTACTGTTGCCCTTCCTTGCCTCAGTAGAGGAAGTTGCGATATACGAGGAAGATTGCCGCATCGGTTGGGCACACATACCTGAAGCAGTTGAAGAGCGGCGAGAACGCGAGATAACCGTTCATTGGGAGGCTGATGGAGAAACGCATAGCGAGTCCTTCTTTCAAATGCACTTCACATTTGACATTCCTCTTCAAATCCTCAACCAGGCGGACACGCCGAAGGCGATCAAGGCACTGAAAGAAAGAGGGACAAGGATTGTATTGTCGGTCCGACTGGAAGACAATCAGCCTATCCAAGATGACGGATCC
>JADFUZ010000068.1 GCA_015222295.1 Chloroflexota bacterium
ATTATGTCAGACAAAGAAGCATCGAGCCTCCAATAGCGTTTGTACTTCCCCCCCTGCCTATCCCAGTACTTCTTGTCTTTCCCAACCCTCGCATCAAACTTGATCACCTACGACTCTCCGTTCCCTTTCCTCTGAAGCATTTGACCCCCAACCCACTGGAAGGGGGGAGCAAGCTCCTCCCAGTATAAGTCCCCGACGCCTGCCGATTTTTCTAGCCGACGAAGAGGCCTCCGACCTGGAAGATAAGCGCAGCCGCAATCCACGCGATGGCTGTGGTATAGGCTACGCTGAATATCGGCCATTTCCAGGAATTGGTTTCGCTCTTTATGGTAGCCACAGCAGCAATGCAAGGAACGTAGAGCAAACAGAAGACCATAAAGGCAAAGGCAACCAGGGGCGTCCAGCCGAGTTGAGTCGCAATGGCACTTCCCAGGACTCCTTCTTCAGCAGCAAAGAGTGTTCCCATAGCCCCCACCACCACCTCCTTGGCCAGAAACCCGAAGACAAGGCTTACGGCCGCCTCCCACTGACCAAAGCCACAGGGCGCAAATATGGGAGCAAATGCTCTTCCAATTGGCTCCAGAGCTCCAGTGTAATCCAACAGCCAGATGACTACCACCACGGCGAAGATTATCGTCCCGGCCTTCCTGAGAAAGAGCCTGCCGCGCTCCCACATGTGAGTTAGAACTCCCCTTACAGTAGGCCGCCGATACGGAGGCAGTTCCATGACAAAGTGGCCTGAAGCTCCGCGAAAGAGAGTCTTGCGAAATATCAGGGCCATGATCATAGCCACCACTATCCCTATGATATACATCGAGAAGACTGCCAACCCCGCGTGGTCGGCAAAGAAATAGCCAGCCAGTAGCACAAAGATGGGCAGCCTGGCGCCACACGACATGAACGGGTTAACCAGTATTGTAGTGAGCCTGTCTTTGGGGTTTTCTATCGTTCGACAGGCCATGATACCAGGGATATTGCAGCCAAAGCCCAATATCATCGGAATGAAGGACCGACCATGAAGCCCGATCTTGTGCATCACCCGGTCCATAACAAAGGCGGCACGAGCCATATAGCCACAATCCTCCAGCACCGCAATTGCGATAAACAGGAGGAATATCGGCGGGACGAAGATGAGAACCGACCCCACACCACCTATCACACCATCAGCTAGCAGTGACCCACCCCAGCCGCCGATGCCGGAGACACGCTCTCCCAACCACCCAAAAGCAGCATCAATCCAGTCCATGAAGGGCACCGATAGCGTGAAAACGAATTGAAACACGCCATACATTACGCCCAGGAAGAGAGGAATACCCAGCCACCGGTCTACAACCACTCTGTCAATCTTGTCTGAAAGAGCCACCCTCTCAATAGGAGGCTTCTTGATGACATCTTTAAGCAAGCCGCTGATGAAGCCGTATCTGGCGTCGGCAATCACTACCTCAGCTTCATCAGCAAAAATCCCTTGCAAATGAGCAAGGCTTTGCTCAACAGCCTTAAGGATTTCTCCTCTACTCATTTTCGCCCTGCCTGGATTTCCTTACCTATCTCCTCGTCCCGCTCCAGGAGCTTCACTGCCAGCCACCTGGGAGGATAAGTCTTGCAAAGCTCCCCGTCCTGGGAAATGAGTCTCTCCAGGTTGGCGATTTCCTCTTCAACCTCCCGGCCGTACTCTAGTGCTATTCCGTGTACCTGAGTCACGTCCTCCGCGACGTCTATCGTCTTCCTGAGTAACTCTTCCGTACCTTGGTTGCGATTGGCCACCATGGGCACCACGGGAACTCCCAGCAGATAGGATAGACCCCCTATGTCTATGCGGTACTCCCTCGAGTCAGCCTCGTCCATCATGTTAAGTGCCACTATCAACCGGGCACCCATTTCCAAAAGCTGAACAGTGAGATAGAGGTTCCGCTCCAGGTTTGAAGCGTCCACGATATCTATTACAGCATCTGGTTTCTCCTTCACTATGAAATTCCGCGCGATAAGCTCATCTGGCGAATAGGCAGTGAGGCCGTACACTCCAGGCAGGTCAACCACCCTCAGCTTGTGACCTTCATACGTGCGGTCCCCTTCCTTCTTCTCCACCGTTACCCCGGGCCAGTTACCCACATGCTGCCGCGCACCAGTCAAGTTATTGAACACTGTCGTCTTACCTGAATTCGGGTTTCCCACCAGGGCAACAGTGATCCTCTTGTCCAATCTCAAACCTCCTTTACCAGAATTCTCTGTGCCATGCCGCGACCTAACGCCAGTCTCGATCCTCTTACGTCAATAATTGTCGGCCCCCGCATCTGGCTATTCACCACCCTGATGACGACTCCGTGAGTAAGCCCCAGGTCAGCAAGCCGCCTCACCAGTCCCCACCCACACCTGACCTCCACCAACTGAACCGTGACACCAGGGCCAACCATGGCCAACGGCACAAGCCCGTACATCTCTACTGCATCTCCACCTGAATGTCGCTAGCCTCTTCCTTACGTAGTGACAGGTGATATCCTTTGATTCGCACCTCAATGGGGTCCCCCAAAGGGGCCACCCTTTCCACCTCCACTTCGCTTCCCGAGACCAATCCCATATCCAGAAGTCGGCGGTGAACTCCCCCCACACCACCAATCTTCACAATCGTTCCTTTCTCGCCAGGTCTCAGCTCGTGCAAACCTTTCCTATCCAACTCTTGCCTCCTTCAGCTAGCTCCCTCCTGGTGCTCGTGTACGGTGAATCCCCAGTCGAATACTACTTAGATACATCTAACTCTCCCAACAAAAAAATGTTTTCAGGCACCTTTCTCCATCTACTTTGGGGCTCGCCTCAAACATTCCTGCGGAAGCTTTCCGTGCTCCAAGAAATACCTATACGTCTCGGGGAACTTGGTCTCCCCAAAGGGACATGCCGCCATGAACTCCAAGAACTTCGTCAACCTGTCCATGCTCACGGGACTGATGACATGCTCAATCCTACAGGCATCTTCCTCCCCTGTACGCTTGTCAACACCCAGCGCCTCGCAGAAGAAACGCGCAAGAGCCCTGTGACGACGAAGCACATCCTGAGCCAGCTTGTTCCCTTCATCAGTGAGAGATACGTAGCCATACTTCTCATGGATTACAAGCCCCCTATCCGACAGCTTCCTCAAGGCAGAAGTAACGCTGGGCATCGTGACACCCAATCTTCGACTCATCCCATTTACCCGCGCCACTTTCTCCTCTCCCCGGAGGACCGCTATCGCCTCGAGATAGTCCTCCATACTGGGGCTTTGCCTCTCTTGCGCTTCTTGCTTACACATTTCCAATCAAAACAGGGGTTAGTTAGGACTAACAAAGTATAGGTACACTAACTTTCTTTGTCAAGTCCTTCGCGGGGGTTCTTCTCAGGAATCTGTTCTCACGAAGAAAAGTCAAACCCGGTTAGACCCAGGCTCAGGCCAGGACGTCTTCTCTTTTGTCTATGCCCGCCAGACTTCGAGCGAGCCTTTTCTTAAGATCCATATCCGTTTGGCGCTCAATCATGATCCTCTGAGCCTGTGGTGATCCCGCTCCGTGTAGCGACTCCGTCCTGTAGCTTGGGGCTGTGAGACCAAAGCTCATGCAGTGGATGAGCGTCAGCATGCGAATTCGGTCCTCCGTGGGCACGTCAGCGACTCCCTTCAGATACTTCTCGATGTATTTCCCCACTACCGGGTGTCTGAAGTCCTTCTCAGAAGGAACCGTGACCACAGCACCACCGGCAATATCCTCGGCTAGTCGGCACAGTTCGTAGGGAAATCTGGTCACATTCTGTTTGCACACATTGGCCAGAAGTATGTCACTCTGATAGTTGCCGGCCGAGGTTTTCCATCCCTCCGTCGAGCACGCCAAGCCACAGGCGTGCAGAGTTTCCACGAGGTGGTTCATTTCCGCAATCTTATCCCTGATATGGGCAGCCCGGGGCACTCCGTTGTAGTCCGCCATCGCCGCCGCCGCCCCGATAATTACGTCGCCGATGCCGGGCTTACATCCACCATAGCTCTGCCTGTGATAGCCCGCGAACCTCTCCACCATCATGACAGAGAAATCGTGTTCCCCGCACATGAAAACCCTGTCCCAGGGAACAAAGACGTTATCCAAGACAGTCAACACCTCCTGCCCACCAAAAGCATAATTGCCAACATCGATATCCCCCTCCTCGAGTTTGCGTGTATCACAGGACTGCCTTCCGTAGATCAGATGCACGCCCTCGGCATCTGTTGGTATGGCGCAGCTCACCGCATAGTCCTTGTCCTCCTCCGTCATTCTGAGAGTTGGCATGACAAGCATTTCATGCGAGTTCACAGTCCCTGTCTGGTTTGCCTTTGCCCCTCTTATTACGATGCCGTCGCTTCTTCGCTCGACAACGTGGACGAACATGTCCAGATCCACCTGCTTGCTTGGGCTCAATCCCCGATCACCCTTGACATCAGTCATGGCACCCTGCACACACAAGTCATTCCCCTGAACGTAGGCCAGCCACGCTCGGAACCTCTGATGATACTCGGTTCCGTATTTCTGGTCCATTTCGTAGGTAGTGCTGAAAACGGCGTTCACCGCATCCATGCCCACGCATCTTTGGAAGCAGCTGCCCGTCCTCTGCCCCAGCAACCTCTGTAGCTTCACCTTCTTGACCAGATCATCAGTGCTCTTAAACAGCGAGGCAAAGCGGTTCACCTTCTCCCCCGTGAGCATTGACTCCGTGGATGCCAGCTCTTCAAGCTCTGGCTCATGGGCAACCTTATAGGTCATAGCGACAGCATTGATGGATGGCCTGATAACCGGATTGTCAACCCAGTTCTCCACTTTCTCGCCAAACATGTACAGGTCTAGCTTCAGCCTCCGCAAACTCTCCACGTATTCCTTTGCAGTCTTCAAAGCCATGCCGCATCTAACCTCCTTCTCTATTCTTCGCACAAATGATATACTCTGGGCCTCTTTCTGTTCAACCTAGCACACGGCCCAACATAACGGCAGTGCATTCTTCCTCTTCTCCGCGTCAGTATTCCAGAAAGCTGCTATCATTCGTAATAGAAGATGCCGAACTCGGTGGATTACTATGTCAAATCGATTGACGAAATGGATAGGGAGCGATGAGTCGGGCAAGGGAGACTACTTCGGGCCGCTGGTTATCGTTGCTGTATTGGTGAATACAGTAAGTGCTGAGTCACTGGCACAGTTAGGAGTGAAAGACAGCAAGAGGCTCTCAGACAAGTCGGTGAGAGAACTGGCTGGGGAAATCAAGACCAAATGCCCCCATTCGGTGGTAGCGATCGGTCCGAGAAGGTACAACGAATTGTACAGCAAGATAGGAAACCTGAATCACTTGCTTGCCTGGGGGCACTGCAGAGCCATAGAGAACATCCTGGAGAAGGAGGAATGCAACTACGCCCTAGCTGATCAGTTCGGGGACGAGAAGTTCATAGTTGGCGCGCTGATGGAGAAGGGCAAGCAGATAACTGTGGAGCAGCGAATCAAAGCTGAGAGCAACGTCGGAGTGGCAGCGGCTTCGATTCTGGCCAGGGCAGAGTTCGTCCTCAGGCTGACAATGCTTTCAGAAGAGTATGGCATGGAATTTCCCAAGGGAGCCTCAGCTGCTGTGATCCTGGCAGGAAAGGATTTTGCCAGAAGGTACGGAGGGCAAAGGCTTGGCGAAGTAGCCAAGCTCCACTTCAAGACGACAAAATCGGTACTAGAAAATCAGAGTCCGGGAGGCAGACATGGAGGCAGTAGTCAACCAAACGAGAGTATCCATCATCCAGGGAGATATCACCAAACAGGCCACAGACGCGATAGTCAATGCGGCTAACTCGAGCTTGATGGGAGGTGGAGGAGTAGATGGAGCCATACATCGAGCTGGAGGGCCAGTCATTCTGAGAGAATGTAAGGAGATCGTTTCCAGGCAAGGACGACTACAAACAGGAAACGCCGTGATTAGCACTGGCGGAAACCTCAAAGCCAAATACGTGATCCATACAGTTGGCCCCGTCTGGCATGGCGGCGCCGCAGGCGAAGCGCAACTCCTGGCTAGCGCTTATCATGAATGCTTGAAACTCGCCACCGAACACGGTCTGACCAGCATCTCCTTCCCTTCTATAAGCACAGGAGCCTATGGCTATCCGATAGCCGAGGCAAGCGCAATAGCCGCAGGCACTGTGGCTTCCTTCCTGAAAGAGCAAGCTACTTCTATCAGAGATGTGGTATTTGTTCTCTTTGATGCCTACAGCTACGAGAGCTATCGCCGTGCTTTGCAGGAAGTCTGCCACCTCACCTAGAATTTCAGGGCTCCCGTCATGTGGCAAACTGAAACAGCGGCTCGGCATCCCGAGAGGGATTGCCCCGCGACCAGACTGTGGAGCACTCACAAAGCAAGCGTCGATACGCTCTTCCCGTACGGCATCCAGCCTTGATCCCCAGTCAACAAGGGATTTGAGCAGCTTCGCTGGATATAATAGAATTGCTTGTCTGGTGCGAACAGGGGAACGCTCGCTATGCTTGACAAGTTGAAGTCGATACAGGACCGCTATGATGAGCTAAGCCAGCTCATGGCCCAGCCAGAGGTAGCTACCGACCCTAGGCGGTTACAGGGGGTTGCCAAAGAGAGAGCCGCGCTGGAAGACGTCGCCATGACATACTCCAGATTCAAGAAGATCTCCAAGGACCTGGCTGAGCTGGAGGCCTTGCTCGGCAATACTCCAGAGGCAGAGATGAAGACAATCGTCAGGGAAGAGATGGCGGCGTTACAACGGCAGCAGGACGATATCCTGTCGCGACTCAAGCAGTCCCTGTTGTCCGAAGACCCCAATGACAGCAAAGACGTCATCGTCGAAATCAGAGCTGGCACGGGCGGCGAGGAGGCAGGGCTTTTTGCTGCGGATCTATTCCGCATGTACACTCGCTACGCTCAACATAAGGACTGGCACATAGAGGTCGTTGATAGCAACCCAAGCGGACCACGAGGCTTTAAGGAGATAATATTTGAGGTCAAGGGTAAAGGCGCCTTCAGCCGACTTAAGCACGAACACGGTGTGCATCGAGTACAGAGGGTCCCGGCAACTGAGGCTTCAGGGCGACTCCACACTTCCGCAGCTACGGTGGCGGTCCTCCCCGAGATAGAAGACATTGAGCTGCAAATCAATCCGGACGACATCAAGATGGATTTCTTCCACTCCAGCGGTGCCGGAGGACAAAACGTGAACAAAGTGACTACGGCGGTCAGGCTCACACATATGCCTACAGGCGTAGTGGCAGTATGCCAAGATGAGCGCTCCCAGATTAAGAATAGACTGAAGGCCATGGCAGTCCTGCGAGCCAGGCTATTTGACATGAAGCAACGTGAACAATCCGAGGACATAGAGAGCCAGCGCCGGAAACAAGTAGGCAGCGGCGATCGATCGGAAAAAATACGCACGTACAATTTCCCCCAGAATCGTCTCACCGACCACCGGATTAATCTGACCGTGCACAACCTGGACAAGGTCCTGGATGGGGACATTGACCCGATCATTGATGCTCTGTCCTCCAAGCAGGAACAAATCGAAGCTATCCTCCCATGATCCTCGGAGATGCTCGTCACTCGATTCGGCGCGAACTCGAGGCCGCTTGTATTGATTACGGTGACGCCGAAGCGGACCTGCTCATGTGCCACGCTCTCAACATGACAAGGGTCCAGATATACAGCGAGCCAGAGCGGTCACTAACCCCAACTGCTCTGAGCAATCTGCGGCAGCTCGTTAACCGTCGGATTCAGCACGAGCCACTTGCCTACATCCTGGGATCGTATGAATTCCATGGTATCGAGTTCTGCATCGACCATCGCACCATGATCCCCAGGCCGGAGACAGAACTGCTGGTGCAAGAAGCCATCGACTCTGCCCACCACCACCTGCCGTCAGCAAGACAGGCCACTGTAGCTGACATCGGCACAGGTAGCGGAGCCATCGCCATCAGCCTCGCCCTGGCACTCCCCCAAGTTACAATATACGCCACGGATATTTCAATACCGGCGCTACTGGTAGCTCACACGAACCGGCAACGCCATGGCGTTGAAGAACAAGTGAAGCTTCTCCAGGGGCATTTGCTCGAGCCCCTACCGCGACAGGCAGACATGATAGTGGCAAACCTGCCCTACATAGCCAACCGTGAAATGGAGACGCTGAGCCCCGAAATAGCGGATTTCGAACCAATAGTAGCTCTCGCCGGCGGTGATGAGGGTTTGGACAAGATTCGTCTCCTTCTGGATCAAGCCGCCGATAAACTGCACTCCGGGGGATACCTCTTGCTTGAAATAGGACAGGGACAAGATCAAGTGGTCAGCTCCATGATACGCGGGCGTTTTCCGCAGGCCAGTCTCGCGGTAATCCCGGACCTGCACAATATCAACAGAGTGATACGCGTGCATACCCAAGACACCGTGGACGAAACGCAAACGAGAGGCTAAAGACTACTGCGGCACCAGTGACGTGAAGGACAACCCTTCCCTGGGTTAGACTACTCTTCGAACCCGTTCAATACCAGTCGCCTTGCCGGTCTCGTTGTGCACTTCCACCACGACAGCATTGAACTCAACGGGCCCCTTCCCCACCGACAATCGACCGGGTATTTGGGTAAGAAAGCGCTCCATCACACTGCTCACATCATCCCCGATCACGGAGTTCGCGGGGCCAACCATGCCTATGTCGGTAACATAAGCGGTCCCGCCACACAGGATACTAGCATCAACAGTGCCGACGTGGGTGTGAGTCCCAAGCACAGCGCTAACCCTGCCATCAAGGTAGCGTCCCATTGCCACTTTCTCCGACGTAGCCTCAGCATGGAAGTCGACAACAACGACTTTCGGCCTTTCTCCAACGTCCGCCAGCAACCTATCCATAGCTCGAAAGGGACAGTCGAAATTACCCATGAAGGTACGACCAATCAAATTCACGACCAGCATATCGCCCTGAGACAAATAACCACGTCCGGGACATGCCGGGGGGTAATTCAATGGCCGGAGAACCGCCAGACCGCCATCCAGATAAGGCAGAATGTCCTTATGATGCCAGATATGGTTCCCTGAAGTTATCACATCAATACCGCTGTCGAAAAGCTCCTGTGCGGTGTCCGGAGTCAGTCCCAAACCGCCAGCGGCGTTCTCACCATTGACTATCACCGCATCAATGCCATATTCACGACGCAACCCTGGCAACACCTTCGCCACTGCGTATCTGCCGGGCCTGCCAATAACGTCGCCTATCGCCAGAATCTTCAATACTTCGCCTTGTCCACTCTATTTCGCGTACTCCACCGCCGTAGTGTGCCGCGCCACCGTTATCTTTATTTGCCCAGGGTAGGTCAAGCTTTCCTCTATCTTCTTGGAAATATCGCGGGCCAACCTGACAGTCGTCAAATCGTCGATCTCTTCCGGTTTCACCAGGACGCGCACTTCCCGTCCAGCCTGAATAGCAAAGGCTTTCTCTATCCCAGGGAAACTGCGAGCTATGTCTTCCAGTTCCTCGATCCTCTTCAGATATTGCGGCAAAGACTCCCGCCTGGCACCAGTGCGTGACCCGCTTATCGCATCAGCGGCAGCAACAATAAAGCCCATCACGCTGCTGGTTGAACTTTCACCATGATGTTCGGCAACGGCTTGTGCCACCTCAGCAGACTTGTCCCACTGCTCAACCAGCTTGGCCCCGATCAAGGCATGGGGACCTTCCACGTCATAGTCCACCGCTTTCCCAATATCATGAAGCAAGCCGGCTTTCCTGGCCGTATCTGCATTGGCTCCGATCTCGTCAGCCAGCATGCCCGCCAGATGCGACACCTCCAGACTATGGAGTAAGACATTCTGACCGTAGCTAGTACGGAACTTGAGCTTGCCAAGCAGCTTGATCAGTTCCGGATGCAACCCCACAACTCCAGCCTCGCGAGCAGCCCGGTCTCCCTCGCTTCGAATCACCCCCTCGACTTCCGCATGGGCCTTCCCCACTAGTTCCTCAATTCGAGCCGGGTGAATACGGCCATCGAGAATAAGCTTGCTCAGGGCAATGCGAGCAACCTCACGTCTAAACGGGTCAAAGCTGGAAATGGTGACCGTCTCCGGAGTATCATCAATGATAAGATCAACCCCGGTAGCCTGTTCCAATGCTCGGATGTTGCGTCCTTCGCGCCCGATCAGGCGCCCCTTCATCTCGTCACTGGGCAGGGGGATAGTGGATACTGTGGTCTCTGAGACAACGTCAGTGGCACAGCGCTGGATGGCAGTAGCCAGAATATCGTGCGCCCTCGCTTCGGCCTCCTCGTTTATCTTCTCTTCCCACAACCGAACCCGCCGCGATGCTTCCTCTTCAACTTCACCTTGTATCCCTTGAAGCAGCCTATCTCTTGCTTCGTCCCTCGATATCCCAGCGACTGACTCCAGCTTCGCCAGTTGCTTTTCCTTTATGTCCTGCAGCTCACGGTTTGTCCCCTCAACCTCTTTCTCTCTTGCATCCAGATTCCGACCACGCTGCTCAACGGATTCTAGCTTCCGCTCAACCACCTCTTCCCGTTGATTGAGGCGCTTCTCTGCCTGCTGCAACTGTGAGCGACGTTCCCTGTTATCAGCATCAGCCGCACTCCTAACCCTCCTGGCATCCTCTCTAGCCTCAAGCAGCAGTTCCTTGTGCTTGCTAGTCGCTTCATCTAGTAGTCTTTTTGCTTCGTTCCTCGTACTCAGAATCTGCTGATTGGCTACCACCTGCCTGACAAAGTAACCAATAAGACCGCCCAGGGCAAGACCAAGTGCAAGTAGAACATATACAGTAATATCCATTCTTCCTCTCTTCTATTGCGCCCAAATAGTGGCCCACACAATAATCATCCATCGCAAGTCAATATTAGTCCTTTGAAAAGTGTGCGTCAACCTAATTGAACTGAGCTGTTGATGGTCTACGATTCTGTCCTCCCCTAACAGTTCAGCGAAAATGTCCGCATGCAGGAGATGCTGACATTAAACATGAA
>JADFUZ010000069.1 GCA_015222295.1 Chloroflexota bacterium
AATCCGCCGCTGGACAAGACCCTGTGGGCCAGTCTCAGGCTGCAGAACAAATCAAGGATGCGATAAATGGTAACATGGTTCAGGGACTTACCCCGCCCACCTAGAATCCTCTGTATGTCATACGGAGAGAGCGGCTCTTGTGTCCAGTCGAGAACCTCGAGCACCTCCCTCCTGGCCTTGGTCACCTTATATCCGTGAGCCTTCAGGACCTGTATTGAATCATCAACCACGGCGATATTGTACGGCGCCGCCACGCCAAATGCAACGTTATTGCAATTGTGACCCGCTACCTTCGGGTGACCCTAGACAAGATTGCCTGCAAGAGGTATTGACATAGAAAACGAGAAGCGTTCATACTTTGCGCACGCTGTTCCGATTAGCCATGCAGGACAGCGGAATTCGTGTAGGAGGTGAATACCGAAAGGCAACAAGCACTGTAAGGCTGTCGGGCAGAGCGGCACGAATGAACTAGGCAAGGAGGTGCCTATCGGAAGGTTTCTGCAAGAGAAGATCTATTGAGCGATTAGTGGGGGTAAACTTGCACAGAGTAATGGAACAGAGAACAGAAACAGACGTGGAGGAGTTCCACAAGCGCTGCATATTGGTCGATGCCCATTCCGACATGTTGCTGGATGTGAGTCCCAAGCGCAAGGAAGGTAAAAAAGGCGTAATAGAGGAGGACTGGGTCCCGGTCATGAGGAAGGCCGGGATAGACATACGCGTGGCAGTGATATACATTGAGTCCAATCGTGTTCCCGAGTTTGCACTGAAGGATGGGCTAGACATTGCTGCCGGATTCCACAAGGAAGTGGATGAATCGCCCAGTATCACCCAGATCACCAAATTCGAGGAGATTGAGAGAGCCAAGAGAGATGGGAAAATCGGGCTGATACTCGGGATGGAAGGTGCTGAACCACTGGGCAATGATCTTGAGCTTCTGCGAATATTCTACATCCTTGGTTTGCGGATGCTGACTCTGACCCATGTCCTGCGGAATTATGTGGCGGACGGAGCTCACTTCTTTCCGCAGAAGGAAGGCAAGGTCGGAGGAATTACCGACTTCGGTGTCAAGGTCATTGAGGAAGCAAACAACCTGGGCATCGTAGTCGACGTGTCTCATCTCAATGACCCTGGATTCTGGGACGTCATGGAACTGGCGAAGGCTCCGATAGTGGCTTCGCATTCCAACTGCAGGGCACTGCAAGACCATCCAAGATGCCTTACCGATAACCAGATCAAGGCAATCATGGATAACGGCGGTGTAATCGGAATGAATTCCGCCAGCATCTTTGTCGACGACGAGAATCCAGACCTCGACCACCTGTTGAACCACCTCGATCACATAGTGAAACTGGGTGGCATGCGAAATGTGGGAATCGGGTTTGACTTCTGCGACTATGCTCTGAAATACCTCGACGCAGAATCAAGGGCGAAGTTGCCCAATGTCGCACCTGTGAAGGATCTCTACGGCGATGAAGAGGTCCCCAATTTCACTCGGGCACTTGTGAAACGCGGGTACACGGACGAAGAAATTGAACTTATAATCGGCAAGAATTTCCTACGGGTATTCAAGGAGGTATGGAAATGAAATTCATTGAGGACCCCAGAGTAAAGGCGTCACGAAGGCTTTGGGCCATATCCTGGATTTTCTATTCTGTCTTCATAGCGTTCCTGATGGGACTGTCGTACACCATGGGGACAGAACCCTACATATGGGGACTGCCTCGCTGGGTGGCAATTGGAAATATAGTGGTGCCAATCGTATTCGTGATAGCGCTGATATTCGTGGCAGAGAAGCTCATCCCTGATTTGCCTTTGACGGACGACAAGGAAGGCACAGAAGGAGGCAAAGAATGAACTGGGCAACCGTAGCATTTGGACTCTACACAGCGATATTGCTCGCCATTGGTATATGGTCATACAAAATCGTAGAGAAGGTCCCCATCGCGAAGTATGAACAGGAATTCTATGTGGCAGGCAGGGGACTGGGAGGCGTGGTGGTAGCTCTGATCATCGCCGGAGGGCTTGCCAGCGCAGGAACGTTTATTGCAGGCCCAGGAATGTGCTATGCCTACGGCTACTCCTGGGTATTCATCAACAACATGCAGACTTTCATGAACCTGCTGTTGCTGGCGCCGATAGGAATAATGGTGGGGATAGTAGCCAGGAGGGTAAACGCTACCACCTATCTCGATATGTTTAGAGCCAGATATCGGAGCAAGGCGGTAATAGTCATACTGGCAATCCTGGTGACCGTGTTCTTGCTGCCGTACATGGCAACGCAGTTCGTCGGGGCGGCAAGGGTTATCACCCAAATGACGGGGATAGGATATTTTGGCGCCCTCGCCCTCGGGTCTGTGGTCGTGCTTGTCTACTGCGTCCTGGGCGGTATGCGTGGGACTTCCATTGCGATTCTCGTGCAAGGTGTTGTGATGACGATTGGGTGCATAGTATTGCTGATAGCTACGGTGAAATACGCCGGCGGGCTTGCGAGGTCTACCGAGATCCTTGCTGCGGAGGACATAACTCTACTTTCGCCAACCATGGGTGGAGCGTTTACTGGGATGTTCTCCTTCTCCATAGCTTGTCTGATTGGATACTTCATCGTCGGAATGCCACATGCCATGCTCGGAGCCCTGACATACAAGAATACCAAAGCCCTCAAGAGAGGCATATGGATGGGAGGGATATTCGTTCTGCTCTGGACGCTCTGCCTGTGTATGTCAGGAGCAATAGGTCGTTCCATAATCCCCGACCTTGGCGTAGCCGATGAGGCCGCCCCCTGGCTGGCAATGCATGTCATGCCAGGCCCGCTAGGAGGAATAGTCCTCGCCGGTATCGTCGCAGGAATCCAGACTACCGTTGCAGCAATGGCCATAATCATAACTTCCAGCATAGCCAAAAACCTCCTGAAGGAACTCAAGCCAACTGTATCGGATAGAGCTCTCAAGATCGCATCAAGATGGACCATGGCAGGGTGCATGGCGATAGCAATCGGTTTGGCCCTTCAGCAACCAGCACTGATACAGTGGATCATCATCTTCGCCATCGGCGGCTTGGAAGCTGCTACGTTTGGCCCAATACTCTTGGGCCTCCTGTGGAAGCGAGGGAATCAATGGGGAGCTATCGCTTCAATATGCTGGGGAATGGTAGTATATGCCCTTGGGAGCACTGTACTTCCGCAGTTGCAAGTGGGAGGCATGCACCAATCCTTCGTGGCCATAGTTAGCTCTGTCGTTGTGTACGTGTTAGTCAGCCTGGCCACAACGAAGCCTTCAGACGAGATCGTGCAGACATTCTGGGGAGCTTCGGCGAAACAACAAGAACGCGCGTAGGTCAGCACACTGAGTCATGGGTCTGCCCCAGTTCCATACGGGGCAGACCCATCTGGTCGGCACTGTCGTCAGGCATGGCAGGCAAGGTCAGTTACCTGCCATCTTGAATAGCCCAAGAACGGGCCCCGCCCCATGTACACTGACTTAGAGGAAAAACGAAAGGAGGCTGTAGCCCGTCTCCAGGAATCACGGGTATCCTGGTTTCGTTCTGCTCTCGCCCCGGCAGCGCAGAAAGACGAGTTGTGGGGGGTAGTCTATTAGGCTGACAGCCCTTGAAGGATTATCACTGCCGCACGCTTATCCAGGGGTTGGTTGTTATTCCCGCACTTCGGCGACTGAATACAACCGGGGCAGCCATCCTCACACGGACATTGCTGGACCAACTTCAACGTTGCCTCCCATAGTTCTTCCACCACCTCGAATCCCTTCTCAGCAATGCCGATGCCCCCAGGATAGGCATCGTAGATAAACACCTGCGCCTTGCCCGTATCAGGATGAAGGGGGATCGAAACACCACCAACATCATTTCGGTCGCAAAGAGCAAACAAAGGAAGCATCCCGATGGCAGCGTGCTCGCACGCGTGCAGCCCGCCATGAAAATCAAGCCCCGCCTCAGCTATCATGTGCAGCGCCTTTTGCGGCAGGTCAAACCAGAGAGACTTCGTCAGGAAGGCCTGAGCTGGCAACTCCAGTGCTTCCTCACCGATGACTTCCTCGCTAAACTGCCTTTTCTTTCTGAAGCCGATCACGGTCGTGCTCACTTCAACGTCCCCCAAATAGACCTTCACGCCGCGACAATTCTTCTGCCTAGTTATCTTCACAACCCTGAGATCAGTGATGTCCCTCGGCTGGGTATAGTAATTGACCGAAGTTGGCTCCGCTAGAGCGGTACGCCTCAGCAAATCCAGCTCAGTCACGAGATAGGATTCGCCCTGATGAAGATAGATTGCGCCCGGGTGTACTTGAAGGAAGGCGACGCTGGCTTCCACAGTCTCCAGCAAACAGCCCCGAGCAACATCAATGACGGCGTACCGACCTGACGTTGTCCTTATACCCACGCTCTCGGCGGGATACTTGACAGCCGGGGAAAGGTACCATCTATCGTGCCGTCTCTTTAGCTTCCCCTCTTTTGCTAGTTCAGCCACGATTGCATTCACATTCCCGCCGAAGAATTCCACATCCCCGTCATCCAGAGGCTTTTCCCAGGCCGCACAAAGCACGTGCGGCTTGAGAATATGAGGGTTGTCGGGATTGATCAAGGCATTGTCGAAATTCTGGCCGAACAGGAAATCCGGGTTGCGCATCAAGTACTGGTCAAGCGGGTTGTCCTGAGCAATAAGGAAGCTCAGAGAGGAGGCCGTGCTTCTTCCACTGCGCCCGGCCTGCTGCCAGGCACTGGCGATGCTTCCGGGATACCCAGTGAGCACCGTGG
>JADFUZ010000011.1 GCA_015222295.1 Chloroflexota bacterium
ATCTTGATCACCGAATGACTCAGGTCTTCGAATGAGTGCAGGACCACCTCACAGTGGCTTCCAAACGCCATGGCGATAGCATCGACCGCAATCTTCAATGCATGCAACATCGCACGGTCTGCTCGGTTGAGTCGGACTTCCCTTACGTGATTCTTATTCTCCAAAACTCCTCCCACGCAACAGCAAGCTAATGCTGCCACTTGTGACTCGAATTCAGAGTCCTCTCTGAAGTCGTGTCTAACAAAATTTTAACATGAATTCCACGTGTCATTCTAGCGCGCGGCCATAGCCCGGCCAGAAGCCAAATGAAGAACTCGAGATAGACCCATGGCGTTTTCCTACTAGCAAAAGCTCGGCTCGCTTTGACTACTGCTGGAGATTCCAGCGAGGTCTTGACAACATGCATCTGCCTGGCGTATATTTCCATTAAAACATTTGTGGAGATTATGCACGCCGCGTTGAGAGCATCTAGGACCATGGTTGTTACCTTGATACTGCAGAATCCTCTGTCTCGGTCCTGTTTGCGATTGCCAGCCGAAGATATTTCGCGGCATAACACGCATGACTCATCTCCTCACCCTGGATTTCCCCTTGATCACGCGAGTCTGCCGACAAGTTTGCATGCGACCAGTCGACCTGCACAAACCACGAAAGGAGAGCTTCAACAATGAGAGAGAATGTGAGAGTCGTACTGTGGGGTCTGGGCTCGATGGGGAGCGGCATCGCTAAGATGATTCTAGGAAAGAAAGGGATCTCCATTGTCGGTGTCACCGTTCACACGCCAGCGAAGATTGGCAAGAGACTGTACGAGCTTCTGGGACTGGAGGCCACCCCAGAGAACGATATTCCAATCACTGGCAGGCCTGAGGATATCGTACGAAAAGGTACCGCTGACGTGGCACTCATCGCCACCCAGTCATTCATAAGGGACGTCTTCTCGCAGGTCAAGACATGCGTTGAAGCCAGGATGAACGTAATCACATTGGCGGAAGAGATGGCATACCCTTGGGCGGCCGACCCGTATTTGTCCAACGAAATCGACAGATTGGCCAGAGACAATGGGGTGACAGTCCTGGGAACCGGCATCAACCCCGGATTCATAATGGACCTGTTGGTGATTGCTCTAACAGGCGTGTGCGAAGACATCTCCAGCATAAAGGTATGCAGAGTCAACGACCTCTCCCCTTTCGGCAAGGCAGTCATGCGGGGGCAAGGAGTCGGCTTGATGCCTGAGGAATTCGCCAGACGAGTCGAGGACGGCACTGTTGTGGGACATGTTGGTTTCGCCCAGTCGTTCGGCATGCTGGAGAAAGCTCTCAACCTCAGATTCACAAAAACAGAACAGCTGAAAGAACCAATCGTTACGAACGTTGAGCGTTCAACGGATGTTATTTCCGTCAGGCCGGGTCAGGTGGCAGGATGCCGACAGGTGGGGCACGCATACCTGGATGACAAGACGTTTGTTGAACTGGAACATCCGCAGCAAATACGTCCGGAAGCCGAGAACGTTACTACAGGCGACTGCATAGAAATCAACGGGCTGCCGAACATCAGGCTGCAAGGCAGTCCCGAAATACCAGGCGGTACGGGCACAATCGCCATCTGCGTCAATATGATCCCCCATGTCATCAACGCTGATCCAGGGCTGAAGTCTATGCTCGATTTGCCCGTGCCCCGCGCTCTCTTGGGAGATGTCCGGGACTTGATACGGACAAAATAGGGGGTGCAAGATGGGATAGGCGAGAGGGAAACAAGGGCGACAGAGTACTTCGAAGGAGGGTGAAATATGAGCAAGAAATGGCAAATGGGCGCAGTGGTCGCTGTTACGACTGCTTTGTTGGTCTCGTCGCTGTCAGGATGTGCTCCTACCGGGGCACCATCGGAAGGCGAGCCTGAAGGGGCTGAGCCAACCTATCAATACGAGTGGCGGGCTGGCACTGATGAGCCCCAGGACAGCGAACTCGGCGAGCGCCTGACAGCGTTCTGTGATGAGGTGAAGAAGGAGACCGAAGGCAGAGTCGACATCACACCTTACTTCAGTTCGACCCTTGGCAGCTGGGAGATAATGGGTGACATGCTGATGCGCAACGACGTTCAGCTGGTGTATGATGCAGTGAACTCTGCGTACGACCCAAGGCTGGCCGCAGCGTACTACATGCCGTACTTAGTCAGCAACTACGAAGAGTACTGGCAACTCTACGGCCCGGGCGGTCTCGTTCGGACATTGTACTCTGAGATAGCAGAGCCCTTGGGGATAGTCCAATTTGGTGCCGTCGCCAGAGGAATGTCAGGACTGACGACAACCGAAGTACCCCCCAGTCCGGGCGATCCCGATGTGCCCAAGAACATGAAAATCAGGGTCATGGGGCTGAAGGAGTGCCGGCTCACTTTCGAGCGCCTGGGCTACCTGACTACTGCGATTTCCTACGACGAGGTATACTCGGCGCTACAGACTGGCATAGTTGAGGGACAGATGGGTGGGGGCGCTATTCAGGCGTGGCAGTTCAGGGATGTCCAGAAGTGTTACATTCAGTACAATGACTTCTGTGAGTCTCTATGGTTTCAGATGAACAAACAGTCTGTGGACTCACTCACAGGCCACGACCGTCAGGTCATCGCAGGTGCTGCTGACCACCATTCTAGAGAGCAGTTCGAGTACGTCCAGCAGATGGACGAGGAATACTTGGAGAAACTCCAGGGGTACGGGCTGGAGATCATAATGCTCACGCAGGAAGAGCTTGATGCCTGTGCCACCGCTATCCGTCAGGACGTGTGGCCGGAACTCGAGAGCATGATCGGGACCGTAATAATGTACCAACTATACGACGCTCTGGGAATAGAATACTAGCCTGACACCGGCTACAATAGCAGACAAGCCAGGTAGGGTGTGAGAAAAGCGCTAGCTCGGGAGCGCGAAGAGAAAGAGACAGCGGCGTAACCGATG
>JADFUZ010000012.1 GCA_015222295.1 Chloroflexota bacterium
GCCCATCGCTAATGTCTATAGCGGCCTTTACTCCCTTATCGACTAGGACTTGTCCTTCCTTGACCCTGGGGGTGGGCTGAAGGTGGGCTCTTCTCAACATGGCTGCGGTTTCAGTGTCCAAGCCAAGCCCTCCCTTGAGCATTTCCAGCCCTGCCGACGACGAGCCCAGATAGCCCGTGACAGCTATTCGGTCTCCTGGATTGGCAGTTGAACGCCGTAGTATCGCTTGCTCTATGGAACGTCCCAGGACCGTAACGGTGATAACCAGGTGAGAGCTGGCAGCGAGGTTGCCGCCTACTATGGCGACGCCGAATTCCGCGGCCAAAGAGGCCATACTGCGGCAAAAGCTGGAAACGCTTTCTACGGCAGTGTCACCGGGTGACGCCAGGGAGACCAAGGCGTAGAGCGGTATACCACCCATAGCAGCGATGTCGCTCAGATTCACAGCGAGTGCCTTCCAGCCCAGTTCTTCCCACGTAACGGTAGACAGGTCAAAATGAACATCTTCGACCAGGCTATCTGTAGTAGCTAGCTGGATGTGGTTGTTGCCCTGCCAGGCTGCTACATCGTCACCGATGCCGACCACAAGTTGCTGCCAGGCTGGTTGTTGTGGGTCCCTGAACGTGTCGGCGATATTGTGTATCAGGTCAATCAGCCTGAATTCTCCCAAGTCTGATATCTTCATCGTTGGCGATTATAGCATTGGCTCTCTTCGAGCCTCAACTCTGGCGACCTATCTTGGCCCTGTGCTATAGTTCCAAAGCCATGAGGTACGCGATACTAGGGGACATTCACGCCAATCTCGACGCTTTTGAGGCTGTACTGGAAGACATCGGGGCCAGGGGGGGATTTGATGAACTGTGGTGTCTGGGAGATATCGTAGGTTATGGTCCCGAGCCTCATGCATGTGTTGAACTCCTGCGTCGTCATAAGCACGTCTGTATTGCAGGCAACCATGATTTGGCTGCCGTTGGGAAAATCGGGATTTCCAGTTTCAACGCCCCGGCTGCTCAAGCTTGCCAGTGGACAACACAGCAGCTAACTGCTGAGGATGTGGAGTATTTGGAGAGTCTTCCCCTCGAGTCAAAGCAAGGCGATTTCAGTCTGGTTCATGGCAGTCCCCGCCAGCCGGTTTGGGAGTACCTGATATCGGTGGACGACGCGTGTGACAACTTCAGCTATCTTGGGACAGAATTCTGCCTTGTTGGTCACTCCCATGTGCCGCTGGTCTTTCGGCAGGATAGGGGTGGCCATTGTTCCGGGGGAAAACTGAGCGCGGAGACGAAGCTAGGTTGTACTGGTCAGCGCCTCATTGTGAATCCGGGCGGCGTGGGGCAGCCTCGCGACGGCGACCCTCGAGCCAGCTATGTAATCTACGACAGCGACTGCCAGGTTATGTATCACTATCGTGTCAGTTATGACGTGAGCAGCACACAAGCCAAAATGAGGCAACTCGAGTTGCCTTCATCTTTGGTCTTGCGCTTAACCTATGGTTATTGACGTGCTATAATAGGCCGAATGAACGATTATGAACTAGTGACCATCATCAACCCTGAAGTCGATGGACAAGCAGTACCCGGCGTTGTGGAGAAGGTAAGTCACTTCATTACAGATAGGGATGGAGTTGTTCAGGGCACGGAGCAGTGGGGAAGAAAGAGGTTTGCCTATCCGATAAAGCGCTTCTTTGAAGGCAACTACGTCTTCACTCGATTCAGGTTGGATTCCGGGCGCGTCAAGGAGGTCGAGGAGGACCTTCGGGCGGCGCAAGAGGTGCTACGCTATCTTGCGGTGAAGGTAGGTGATTGACAGATGGCGAGTTTGAGCAAAGTAATACTTGTGGGCAACCTGGGTTCGGATCCCGAAATGAGGTACGCACCTGATGGCAAAGCGGTCACGTCGTTTCGTGTGGCCACCAATCGGCGCTACACTACGTCAAATGGCGAGACCAAGGAAGAGACAGACTGGTTCAGGATTACGGTGTGGGGCAAACAAGCTGAGCAATGCAACCAGTTCCTGAGTAAAGGGCGGCAGGTCTACGTCGACGGGAGGCTTCACGCTCGCAACTGGGAGGGACAAGACGGGCAGACACGTACCACGCTTGAGGTAACTGCTGACCGGGTGCTCTTTCTTGGTAAGCCTACCACTGTGGCTTCAGTTCCGGAGGAGGGAGTCATTGAACCCAGCGACTTGCCTTTTGATAACATGAAGGAGTGAGAGCATGTTCAGACGCCGGCCATCAACAACAAGGAGATCCAGGGACTATAGCCCCAAGCCTAGAGTCTGTCCCTTCTGTGCGGACCGAGTCAACATTGACTACAAGGATGTGTCCACCTTATCGAGATTCGTCTTGGGCGGTGGCAAGATTGGATCACGGCGCAAGACAAGAGCGTGTGCCAAGCACCAGCGCAAGCTTGCCGAAGCAATAAAGAGGGCTCGATTCCTGGCTCTGTTGCCGTATTCGCCAAGCCACGTTTGGAAGACCAGCGCGGCAGGTCTCTCCCACCCCGTGTCCCAGGAGAGTTGAATGCCGAAACGTACCTACCAACCAAAGAAGACTAAGCGCCAGCGCAAGCTGGGGTTTCGCGCCAGGATGGCGAGTCGCGGGGCCATAAGAGTGCTCAAAGCAAGGCGTCTTAAGGGGCGATGGAGTCTGACCCCAGTCTAAGCGTCCTTTCATGAGAAGACCCTGGACTATAGCCAAGAGAGCGCAGTATGTTCTGGTTTACCGCCAAGGTGGCACCTATGCGGACAGTCTAGTTGTGGCCAAGGTGCGTGCCAACGGCTTGAACTTGAGCAGGTACGGTCTCTCAGTGAGCAAGCGGACCGGTAAGGCAGTAGAGCGGAATCGGTTGAGGAGGTTGCTGAGAGAGATAATGAGGTTGCAGTCAATTAAGCCGGGATGGGATATCGTGTTGATAGTTCGTCCCGAGGCAGCCGCTGTTAACTACCATCGACTGGAGGCAGCGGTAACGGGTTTACTGGCCCGGGCAAAGTTGCTGCAAGTGAGCGATGAAGCGATTAGCATTGGATCTGATTAGGCTGTACCAGAGAACAATATCAGAGGTCACCCCTCATTCGTGCCGTTTCCAACCAACATGTTCCCATTATGCCTGTGGGGCAATTGAAAGGCATGGCTTCGTCCGGGGTGTTTGCCTGGGGCTGAAGAGATTGGCTCGCTGCAATCCTTTATCTGAGGGTGGTTATGACCCCGTGCCCTAGGTACATTCTACTGTGTTGAGATGAGGATTAAGGTACTAGTCTGGGTAGGTCTATTGGTTGTTGGCCTGGCTGCCAGCGGGTGTCTCGGTTCTACCGGTCCCCAGGGGTATTCCGGAGTCGTATCTTCCGACGGAATCCTCTACATGGGTTCGGCGGATGGGAAGGTCGTGGCAGTAAGCCCGGCGGCTCGGGCGCAGGGCCTGTCGTTTCCTTCTTCTGATGGGGAATGGTCGTTCGCCATCATGATGCCCTCCAAGAGCTTTTTTTCCTGTGGTAGCTCCTCCGTGGCGGCCAATATATACAGTACACCTGTTGCGGCGAATGGCCTTATTTGCGTGGGCATCTATGATGGTAAAGTCATGATGGTAAGCCCAGCGGATAGGGCTCGGGACTTACCCTTTCCTCAGATGAGGAGTGGGGAGTGGATCTACCCGAGGGGAGACGATGTGATCGAAGCTATCGTAGGTAGCGCGGTGGCAACTGATGATTCTGTGTATGTGTGCTGTTCGGATGGGAGAGTGTATGCACTGGACATCAGCTACGGTGATGAGAGATGGAGATCCGACCCATTGGGAGCGAAGTTGTGGACAACACCGGTGGTGGACGGGGAAAGCATCTATGTTAGCACCTTTGACGGCCACATCTATGCTTTGTCCGTCGCCAATGGCAGTCGGCTGCCGTGGAGCTTTGAAGCGGAGTCTGGCTTTAGTTCGTCTCCAGTGCTTTATGAGAACACCATCTTTGTGGGGTCATTCGATCGCAATCTCTATGCCGTGAGAATAGGGAGCGACCAGCCGCTATGGAAATTCGCTGGTGGGAACTGGTTTTGGTGTAGACCCGTGGTCGAAGAAGGTGTCGTTTACGCTGGATGCCTGGATGGCAAAGTCTATGCCATCGATGCTGCAAGCGGAAAAGGGCTGTGGAGCAGGCCATTTGATACAGGAAGTCCCGTTGTGGCTTCACCACTAATGGTGGGGGAGTCGTTGGTGGTAGCTTCTGACTCCGGTGACATATACGTCATCAATCCAACGACCGGGACTGGCGACAGAATCAGGAACCGGGAAAACGATGAAGAGTCATCCATCGAAAGCCAGATTCTGGCGCCTTTCTGCGAACAGGACGGGATAGTCTACATCCGCGGTCAGGACAACTATCTGTATTCCGTGGATGTGGCACGAAGGGACATAAAGGCGAAGCTAAGCTTGAGTTAGTCGGAATTTGTAACCATGGCTGATCTGTGGAGTCTGATAGTACTCGACCCGATGATTAACGGGTTGCTTGCTTTGTCGAGCCTGTTTCCTAAAGCAGCAGAGTTTGGGCTCGCCATTATCATCCTGACTGTTGTTGTCCGCGTGGCATCGACACCACTAGTCCGGCGGCAGTTGAAATCCACAAAGGCTATGCAGGAGATGCAGCCGAGAATTCAGGAACTGCAGAAGAAATACGGTAAGAACAAGCAAAAGATTCAGCAGGAGATGATGAAGGTCTATAAGGAAGCCGGGGTGAACCCGATAGGGTGTATGTGGCCAATGTTGGTTCAGTTCCCTATCTGGATTGCCCTGTATCAGTCCATCATGAAATCCCTGGCTACAACTCCGGAGAACTTGCTGGATTTGTCCCGGCATCTGTATTCCTCGCCCAGGATAGCCCAAGCAATTCCTGTAAACAGCCAGTTCTTGTGGCTCGATCTGGGGCAGCCTGACCGTACTCTGATTCTAGCTATTCTGGTCGGGGGCACGATGTGGGTGCAACAGAAAATGACTACTGCGCCATCTGCGGATCCAAGGCAGCGATCGACCAGCAGTACCATGTTGTTGATGATGCCACTCATGTTCGGTCTATTCACGATGATGTTTCCCAGCGGCCTGCCTCTGTTCTGGCTGGTTTCGAACGTGATTGGGATTGCTACTCAATACGTCATCACGGGTGGTTGGGGTTACCTGAAGAGGCCCTCGGCCGTTTCTTCGGCACAGCCGGCGGCGAGAAAGAGAAGGTAGAAGGCAACAGACGAGGGGCAGCGGTGCTTGGGGGGGAGTTGCTAACAGTGGGAGGCCAGATCATGGAAGAACTAGAAATAACTGGGAAGACGCTAGAGGACGCCACGTGTGAAGCGGAAAAGCAACTGGGGCTAGGCCGTGATGAATTTGACATAGTAGTTATCAAGGAAGGCAAATCCGGGATTCTTGGAAGGCGGCGTGGGGAGTCCGTGATTAGAGTGAAGCCGCGAATTCCACACGAAGAGGATATCGCTAAGGTGGCCACGGAGGTGCTTGAGACCTTGATCAGGTTGTTGGGAGTGTCAGGAGTGGTCGAGACCTCATCGGGCGAAACGCCTGTGTCTTTGAACATCGAAGGAGATGACCTGGGGATACTGATTGGGAGGCGGGGGCAGGCTTTGTCATGTCTCCAATTCATTGTCAGGCTGGTGGTAGCGGGTCGACTTAAGGCATGGCTGCCATTGAGTGTTGATGTCTGTAGATACAGAGAGCGGCGACGTGACTCGTTGCAGAAACTAGCTCTGCGTTTGGCAGAAGAGGTGAAGCTCAGACGCCGTGCGATAACGTTGGAGCCGATGCTTCCTGACGAACGGCGTATGATCCACTTGGCGTTGGCTGATGATCCGGACGTTATGACCCACAGTATCGGTGAAAAGGACGACAGGAAGGTAGTGATTCTGCTGAAGCAGGAGTAGACGCGGTGTTTCGCGAAGTAAGCAGCAAGGCGAATCTCCCTCGAATGGAAGAGGACATACTTCGTTTTTGGCGCGAGCGCAGGATTTTTGAGCAAAGCGTCACGGCGAGGGAAGGGCAGCAACTCTACGCTTTCTATGATGGGCCACCCACAACTAACGGCAGTCCCGGCATCCATCATGTGCTGTCGCGCTTGTTCAAGGATGTCCCGTGTCGGTATAAGGCGATGAAGGGTTACCATGTGCCACGCAAGGCGGGCTGGGATACTCATGGCTTGCCTGTGGAACTGGAAGTGGAGAGCTTGCTTGGGCTCACCAAGAAGAGCCAGATTGAGGAATACGGGGTGGCCCAGTTCAACCAGCGCTGCCGCGAGAGTGTCTCCAAGTATATCGGAGAATGGCGGGCTATGGTGGAACGCATTGGCCACTGGATAGATATGGACGATCCCTACGTAACGTTGGAGAATGGCTACATCGAATCTTGTTGGTGGGCCATGAAGCAATTGTGGGACAGGGATTTGATCTACAGGGGTTACAAGACGACACCTCATTGTCCGAGATGCGGTACTTCTCTTAGTTCGCACGAAGTGGCACTGGGATACGAAGACAATACAGAAGACCCGTCGGTGTACATAAGATTTCGGCTTTCCATTTCATCGTTGTTCAAAGGGAAGTCGCCTCTGGGGTCTATTCTTGAGGCGACACGATCGGGTGAAAAGCCTGCGTTCATTCTTGCCTGGACCACCACGCCGTGGACCTTGCCCGGCAACACTGCTCTGGCCGTGGCAACTGAAGCGAACTACAGTGTCATGGAAAGCGAAGCGGACTACCTGATTATGGCTACCGGGCTCACCAAGCAGCTTAGGCTTGAGAATTACAAGGAAGCGGGCGTCATATCTGGGAGCGATCTCGTCGATCTTGAGTACGAGCCCTTGTTCAATCCGCACGATTTTGACGTGCCTCGTTTCAGGATGCCGTCTTTTGCCGTGCAGGAAAAGAGAGAAGACTTGACGTACCCCATAATTGGAGGCGACTTCGTTTCACTGGAGGAAGGCACCGGCGTTGTCCATGTCGCTCCCTCTTTTGGGGAGGTGGACTTTGATGCGGGAATGGAGCTTGGCCTGGATTTCGTCCAGCCTGTGGATCTGGAAGGGAGAGTGACGGGGGGCTATTCGTTCGCTGGGAAATTCGTCAAGGATGCCGACGCTCTTGTGCTTGATGATCTGAAGTCACGCGGCTTGCTATTCCGGAGCGAGACAATCATTCACACCTATCCCTTCTGCTGGAGGTGTGGTTCGCCTCTTCTGTACTATGTGAAGAGATCGTGGTATATCAAGACCACGATGGTGAAAGACAGGCTTATCTCAGGCAACGCCGAGGTGAACTGGTATCCTGATTACATCAAACACGGTCGTTTTGGGGATTGGCTGGCGAACAACGTTGACTGGGCCTTCTCTCGGGAAAGGTATTGGGGGACTCCTCTGAACATCTGGCAGTGCTCTTCCTGTGGTCACTCCGAATGTGTGGGCGGCGTTGACGAACTGAGAGCAAAGCCAAATGTAAGGGGCCTGAAGGCGCATTTGGATCTGCATCGTCCCTATGTCGATGAGATAGCCTTTTCTTGCTGTGAGTGCGGTGCTGATATGTGGCGTGTTCCCGAAGTAATTGATTGCTGGTTTGACTCGGGGGCTATGATCATTGCGCAGTGGCATTATCCCTTTGAGAATATTGACAGGTTCAAACAGAACTTCCCCGCCGATTTCGTTTGTGAAGCCATCGACCAGACTCGAGGATGGTTCTATAGCCTGCACGCTATATCCACGTTGCTGTTCGGACGCCCTTGCTTCAGGAACGTGCTGTGCCTAGGTCATGTTGTTGATGCTGAGGGTGAGAAAATGAGCAAGAGCAAGGGCAATATTGTCGATCCCTGGACTGTGATCAATGAGTACGGTGCTGATGCCCTCAGGTGGTATATGCTTGCCTCAGCGCCAAGCGAAAACACTCACCGGTTCTCTGTCAAGATGCTGGCTGAGACGCTGCGGAGAGATTTGCTCACTCTATGGAATACGTATGCTTTCTTTGTCCTCTATGCCAACATCGATCGTTTTGTTCCTCAATCCGGAGGCTCGCAGTCTTTCAGTGAATTGGATACCTGGATTACTTCAGAGCTCAATCAGCTCATATCTGCGGTGACCAAAGCCATGGATCGCTATGACCCTACCTCGGCGGCACGTAGTATCGAGGCCTTTGTTGATGATCTTTCCAACTGGTATGTGAGGCGCAGTCGGCGCCGATTCTGGAAGAGCGAGAGCGACGCCGACAAATTGGCAGCCCATAGTACATTGTACCGGTGCTTGGTAACACTATCTCAGCTCTTGGCTCCTCTTACCCCGTTCATTGCCGAGGAGATGTATCAGAACTTGGTGCGTTCTGTATACCCCAGCGCTGCGGAGAGTGTACACCTGACTGATTTCCCCATGGCCGACGAGACAATGATTGACGAGGAATTGAATCACGATATGGAGCTCGCTATGAGAATAGCC
>JADFUZ010000070.1 GCA_015222295.1 Chloroflexota bacterium
CAGCGGCGAAGTTCTCAGCCTCTCGCTTCATTTTCTCCACTTCGTCTTTGTTGAGCCCGCTGGAGGCGGTGATGGTGATTTTCTGTTCTTTGCCGGTGCCCTTATCGCGAGCACTAACGTTGAGAATGCCGTTGGCGTCGATCTCAAAGGTTACCTCGACCTGAGGCAATCCTCGGGGCGCTGGCAATATGCCGTCGAGCATGAAGCGCCCCAGAGTCCGGTTGTCTGACGCCATGGAACGCTCGCCCTGAAGCACGTGAATCTCGACACTCGGTTGATTGTCACTGGCGGTGCTAAAAATCTGGCTCTTCTCAGTGGGGATCGTCGTGTTTCGAGGAATGAGAGTCGTAGCTACTCCTCCCAGGGTCTCTATGCCTAGAGTAAGGGGAGTAATATCGAGGAGGAGAACCTCGCCTACCTCGCCCTTGAGGACTCCAGCTTGGATAGCAGCACCCAGGGCGACTGCTTCGTCCGGATTGATTCCCTTGACGGGCTCGCGCCCGAAGAACTGCCTCAGAGTCTCTTGAACCTTCGGCATTCTTGTCTGGCCGCCGACCAGGATTACGTCGTTGACCTGGGTTGCTTGCAGACCAGCATCGCTCAGAGCCTGACGGCAGGGCTCGAGGGTTCTCTCTATTAGGTCGGCCGAGAGTTGTTCCAGCTTGGCTCTGGTCAAGACAGTAGTGAGGTGCTTGGGACCGGTGGCGTCAGCTGTGACGAAAGGCAGGTTTACCTCCGTCTGGCCCACTGTGGACAGCTCTCTTTTTGCCTTCTCAGCAGCATCTTTAATCCGTTGCAGTGCCATTCTATCCTGTCTCAAGTCAATGCCGGACTCCTTCTTGAATTCGTCGCACACCCAATCCATCACCCTCTGGTCGATGTCATCTCCGCCAAGGTGGGTATCTCCATTAGTTGACTTGACCTGGAAGGTCCCTTCGCCTATATCCAAGATAGAGATATCAAAAGTGCCGCCACCAAGATCGTAGACAGCAATCGTCTCATCTTTCCTCCTGTCCAACCCGTAGGCCAAAGATGAAGCAGTGGGCTCATTAATAATGCGCAGAACGTTAAGCCCGGCTATTGTGCCAGCGTCTTTGGTCGCTTGTCGCTGACTATCATTAAAGTAAGCAGGCACGGTGATTACGGCGTCCGTGACCTTTTCCCCAAGGTAGGCCTCAGCGTCCGTCTTCAGCTTCTGCAGTATCATTGCTGAGGTTTCCTGGGGGCTGTATTCCTTACCTCCCATGACTACCCGGCAATCGCCGTTGGGAGCCTCAGCTATCTTGTAGGGCAGGCGCTTTAGGTCCGACTGGACCGGATTGTCCTTGAACTTGCGACCAATTAGGCGCTTTATGCTGAATATTGTGTTCTCAGGGTTGACTATTGCCTGCCGTTTGGCTATTTCACCCACGAGTCGCTCCCCGGTCTTGCTCACTGCCACTACCGAAGGGACCAGATTCCCTCCCTCGGCACTGGGTATTATCTTAGGCTCACCTGCCTCCATTACTGCCACGGCACTGAGCGTAGTGCCCAAATCGATGCCCACTACTTTTCCCATGCTACTCCTCCTCTTGGCTCATCTGCTCTGTCTCTTTGCCTTTGCCGACTGTCACCATGCTGGGGCGAACAACTCTCCCCTTTAGCTTGTATCCTTTTTGGATCTCCTCGATTACAATGTCTGCTCGTCCCTCTTCTCGCATTACCGCTTCATGTAGGTAAGGATCGAAACGGGCTCCCTTGGCCTTGATTTCAGTCAGCCCTCGCGACTCCAATATCCCCTTAAGCTTATCATAGACGAGCTTGATGCCTTCAGTCCACTTGGACTCCGCGAGTTCCATTGGCAGAGCCGCGAAGGCTCTTTCCAAGTCATCCAACACGGTCAACAAGCTCAGGATGAGTAGGCTGTCGGCAAACTCGATCGACTCCTGCTTTCCCTGCTCAGCACGCTTCTTATAGTTGGCCAAATCGGCCTGGACCCTTTGCCAGTTGGCCAAATAGTTCTCCGATTTTGTCTTTTCCGCAGCCAGGGCTTCCTGTAGTGCTCCTGGGTCCTCTGGCTGCCGACTCTGAGCGTTGCCTAGCTCGTCATCGAATAGTTCCTTGTCTTCAGCCAATGTCGGGTCTCCTCTAGATGTAGGTGGCCATTGATTCGCTGAGCAGCGATGAGAGAGAGTCCACCGAGGAGATAGCCCTGCCGTAGTCCATTCGCTTAGGGCCAATCACCGCGACAATGCCTTTGGCTTTATCCTGGACCCCGTACTCGCCGATTACCAAGCTCAGATCCTGAAACGTCTGGCTGGAGTTTTCTTCGCCGATGATGACCCTTATCTTGCCTTTGTCAGTCTGTAGCCCAAACGCTGTTTCCAGCCAGTCTTCCTTCTCCAGTAGCTCCAGCAGATCGAGTCGTCGGGGGCTGTTGGTGAATTCGGGCTGACTCAGCATCAGGTGTAGTCCTTCCAGGTGAGGTCTGCCAAGCCGCAGTCTATCTTCAGTGCTCATCATATCTACCACGCACTCACTCACTTGTTTCTCATCGGGCCGGGCTTGCAGTCTCTGCACCGAGATTTCACTGCTTGTCAGGTTGGAATAGGTCGAGTTGAGCTTGTTGGCTAGCACTGTCAGCTCATCCTGGGACACTTCCCTATCGAAAGACAGGATTGTCTGTCTCACCTTGGCCTCGCATAGGACCAAAATCAGCATGGCCAGAAAACCTTGCATGGCCACCAGGTCCAGGTGTTTGAAGCGGCACAGAGGTGCCTTGGGCTGAGTTACCACTGCCAGGTTGTGAACAAGGCGTGCCAACAACACTGCTGCAATCCTCAACCATTGCTCCATCTCTGCTGACATCGCTTCTTGGAACAGCTTGGAAACGAGATGTTCGTCGATCGGCGAGGGTTCCACATCCGCACCCAACCGCTCTACATAATGGCGGTAGGCCTTGTCGGTAGGGATGGTGCCAGCCGAGAGATGAGGCCGCATCACGTAGCCATGTTCTTCCAGGTACGCCACATCGTTTCGGACGGTGGCCGGGCTCACCTTCAGGTCGTGATTGTAAGCAATGGTCTTGGAAGCCACAGGATTTGCCACGACGACATACTCTTCGATTATGGTCTTCAGTATCGCCTCTTGTCTTTCTGCCAGTGCCATCTAGCACTCTCCTGACTCGACTGCTAACTGCACGCAATCTACCACTTTGGTGCCGGTCTGTCAAAGATGAGGAAGCTCCACTAGGGAGTTCTCTTCTTGACCAATAGTGAAAGGGAGGCTATTATGCCACACTGATGAAAGCAAATCCAGAACCTTCCGTTACGTGTCATGATAGGGAGGTGAGTCGAATCCTGGACCTGGAAGCGCAAAGACAGGCAGGTACGATAGACCTCATCGCTTCGGAGAATCACATTGGGAGGGCTGTCCTCAGGGCTCAGGGAAGCCTCATGACCGACAAGTATGCGGAAGGGTACCCCGGGCGTCGCTATTATGGTGGCTGTGCTAACGTTGACGAGGTTGAGAATCTGGCTATTGAAAGAGCCAGGAGGCTGTTTCAGGCTGAACATGCCAATGTCCAACCTCACAGTGGCAGCCAAGCCAACATGGCCGTTTACCTGGCTCTGTTGAAGTACGGTGACACGGTTATGGGCATGAGCCGCAGCCACGGTGGACACCTTACGCACGGCGCTGAAGTCAATTTCTCGGGCAAATGGTTCACGATCATACCCTACGGGGTGGACCGAAAGAGCGAATTGCTTGACTATGACGAAATAGAGAGGCTGGCTCTCAAGCACAAACCCAGGCTGATCATTGCTGGGGCAAGTGCGTATTCTCGCACCATTGATTTCCAGCGTTTCCGCGAAGTAGCTGATAAGGTAGGCGCGATGCTATTGGCCGATATTGCTCACATAGCGGGGATAATAGCTGCCGGGCTTCATCCCTCTCCAGTTCCCCATGCTAACGTGGTTACCTGCAGCACACAGAAGACGTTGCGGGGTCCGAGGGGAGGCCTTATCCTCTGTCAGCGGGAGCTAGGTCCAGCCGTTGATGCTGCGGTGTTTCCTGGGATGCAGGGCGGCCCGCTAATGCACGCCATCGCCGCCAAGGCCATATGCTTGTTTGAGGCCTTGCAGCCCGAGTTCGTTGACTACCAGCGCGCAGTGTTGAGTAATGCTCGTGTACTGGCTTCGGAACTAGAGGGACATGGGCTACGAATCATTACCGGTGGGACGGACAACCATCTTGCTCTGGTTGACCTCTCTTTTGTGGGGATAAGTGGCAGGGATGCGGAGAAGGTATTGGAAGCCGTTGGCATCTTGGTGAACAGGAATAGTGTTCCTTTTGATCCAAGGCCGCCATTGGTCACTAGCGGTATTAGGGTCGGCACGCCCGCTGTGACCACCAGGGGCTTTGGCATAGAGGAAATGAAGCGTACCGCTTCTCTTATCGTCAAAGTGCTGTCTCATCCCGGTGATGAACATGTTGCCGGGAACGTTCGTGAGGAAGTAAGGGAGCTGTGCGCGTGTTTCCCCATACCCGGGTTGGGTTAGGCCAGGCCTTCTTGGCCGGCAGTCTCCCTTTCTGTTTCTCAGCCTGTTGTGTTTAACCCCATTATGTAGTCTCTGTGGTTAGGTATGGGCACGGCCAACGAGGCAAGACCAGGTGTCTTCTACGGGTGGATCATTGTGGCTGCTGGCTGCGCGATTCTGCTTGTGGTATGGGGTTTTCAGTATTCCTATGGCGTCTTCTTCACCGAACTGTGTGACGATTTGAATTGGAAGAGGACCACCGTGTCCGGGGCATACTCTCTGTTTATGGTGTGGCATAGCGTCAACTACTTTTTCTCGGGGTGGCTCAATGACAGATATGGGCCTCGGCTCATACTTGCTATCTGTATCATTACCCTGACGGGCGGATATGCTTTGATGTCCGCCGTGACAGCCCCCTGGCAGCTCTATGGCGTTTACGGAATCGTCATCGGTACCGGGTGTGGCTTCGCCTTTTTGCCTGTAACTTCAACGGTGTCCCGCTGGTTCGTCAAGAGGAGAGGGATGGCACTGGGGATTGCTGTAGCCGGGATAGGAATGGGGACACTGGCTCTGGCGCCCTTTGCCCAATTTCTTATCACCAGATTTGACTGGCGCACTTCTTATCTGCTCGTTGCTGGCATTCTCCTCATCGCAGGTCTTCCGGTTTCTCGATTGATGAGGTCTGACCCCTTGGAAAAGGGCCTTCTTCCCTATGGTCTTGAGGGAAGACGAGAGGGAGGCGAATGCGGCAGCTCACCGTGTGCTTTCGATTTCACGCTCAGGCAGGCTATCAGAACAAAGGCGTTTTGGCTCCTGTTTGCGATGTTCATATTCTTCAACTGTGCGGTTCAGATGGTGATGGTTCACTTCAAAGCCTATGCGACTGATCTTGGCATTACGCCGATGGTTGCCGCCACCTTTATTGGTGTCATTGGAATTGTCAGCAGCGCGGGCAGGATAATAATGGGCCACGTGTCGGACAGGGTTGGAAGAAAGGCGTGCTTCTTCATCTCCTATCTCTTGATGTCAATGATGATGATGTGGTTATTGGAAGCAACACAACCGTGGCAGTTCTACTTCTTCTCGGTCACTTTCGGCTTTTTCTATGGGAGCTGTGTTCCCCTATTTCCAGCGGCAACTGCCGACTGGTTTGGCACCAGATCCCAGGGCGCCATCTTGGGGACGCTTTTGCTGGCTCCTGGCATTGGGGGAGCGATCGGACCGCTATTAGCCGGCCGCGTTTTTGACAGTGCTGGAAGCTATGATGTGGCAATTGTTGCGGGTGCGGTCGTGCTTCTTGCCGGCGCAGTCTGCAGCGTTCTAATCAAGGCGCCGTGTGTAGTCCGATCAGCGTGAAGCAATATCCTGTTAGCAAATCTCTCTCGCTTCGAAGGCGCAGCTGTCATTAAGAAGGATAACTGACCCTGTGCTATAATTTCCTGAGTACTACACACTCGTGGGGGTTAACGGCGATGGATGAACTCAGAGTATTCGCTGGGAATGCACACCCAGCTCTGGCGAAGGATGTGTGTGACTACCTGGGTATTCCCGTTGGTGAGAGCGAGGTTTTTCAATTCAGCAACGAGAACATATTCGTTCGCATCTTGGAGAACGTCCGCAGCCGAGATGTCTTTGTTGTTCAGCCCATTTGCTCCCCGGTGAATACTAGCCTGGTTGAGCTTCTCATCATGATCGATGCGTTCAGGCGGGCCTCAGCGGGGAGGATTACTGCTGTCGTTCCGTACTACGGCTATGGTCGCACCGACAAGAAGGATCAGCCACGAGTACCCATCACCGCGCGCTTGATTGCTGATCTCATCAGCACTGCTGGAGCGAACAGGCTGCTGACTGTGGATCTGCACGCTCCTCAAATACAGGGGTTCTTCACCATACCTGTCGATGAGCTGACGGCTTTGTCAATACTGAGCCAGTACTTCAGTGGGAAATCCCTGGAGAACCTGGTAGTGGTTGCGACTGATATCGGCATCTCCAAGCGGGCTCGCGACGTGGCGGCAAAGCTCGGTGCCTCCCTGGCCATTATTGAGAAGAGGCGCCTGGGAAATAGTGACGCTACAGAGGGTCTCAATGTGATTGGTGAAGTTGAAGGGATGTGTGCCCTGACTGTGGATGATGAAATCGATACTGCTGGCTCTCTGTCTGGTGTGGTAAACACGCTGCTAGAGCGTGGCGCAACCGAAGTGTACGCCTGTTGTACTCACCCTGTTTTCTCTGGAACGGCTGTACAGAGGATTGGCTCCAGCCCGGTGAAGGAGGTGGTAGTCACTGATACCATACCTGTTAGTGCTGATAGGAGATTGCCCAAGATTACTGTGCTGTCTATAGCTGCGCTTCTTGGCGAGGCAATTCACCGCATTCACACCGGCTCGTCAGTGGGCGCAATGTTCGAATAAGAATGTTCAAATGGCTTGGCAGGCTAGTAGATTCTAACGAGAAGGAACTGAGGCGCCTCCACCCTCTGGTCTCTCACATAAACTCACTGGAGCCCGGCTTGGAGAAGCTCACCGATTCTGAGCTTCTTTCCAAAACGGACGAGTTCAGGTCCAGGTTCAAAGATGGTGAAAGCCTGGATGGGCTTCTGCCCGAAGCCTACGCTGCTGTCAGGGAGGCTGCCAAACGAAGGATAAAGCCCGAAGGCCAAAGGCATTTCGATGTGCAGTTGATGGGTGGTATTGTCCTTCATCACGGCAAGATAGCCGAGATGAAGACCGGGGAGGGCAAAACCTTGGTGGCTACTTTGCCCCTTTACCTTAATGCTCTTGCCGGGCGAGGCTGCCATCTGGTTACGGTTAACGATTACCTCGCCAAGCGAGATTGCCAGTGGATGGGCCCCGTCTACCACGCCCTGGGCGTCAGCGTGGCTGCTATCAATGCGCGACAGACTTCGGATCAGCCTGCCCCCTCGTATGTCTACGAGGCCGGCTATGAATCGGAAGACAACAGGTGGAATTCCCTCCGCCCCATCAGCCGTCGCCAGGCGTACGAGGCAGATATAACATATGGAACCAATAACGAGTTTGGCTTTGACTATCTCAGAGATAACATGGTACTGGACTCATCTCAATGCGTCCAGCGTCCACTGGACTATGCCATCGTCGATGAGGTTGATAATATCCTCGTTGATGAAGCACGGACTCCACTGATCATAAGCGGCGCTGCCGAGGAGGCAACTCAAAGGTACTATGCCTTCGCTCGCGTGGGTTCCCGACTCAAGAAGGATGAAGATTACTCTGTCGATGAGCGAACACGCACGGTCCACTTGACTGACGACATCGGCATTACCAGGGTGGAGGAGATGCTGAGGAGGGAGGGGCAGCTTAAGGCACCCAACCTCTATGACCCCTCCAACTATTCACTCACTCAGTATCTGGACAACGCGCTCAAGGCCCGCGTGCTGTTCAGGAGAGACCGCGACTACGTTGTCAAGAATGGGCAAGTCATCATTGTTGATGAATTCACGGGCAGATTGATGTTTGGGCGGAGGTATTCCGATGGTCTGCATCAGGCCATCGAGGCCAAGGAGGGTGTGAAGATACAACGGGAAAGCGTGACGCTGGCCAGCATCACCTTCCAGAATTACTTTCGTATGTATCAGAAACTGGCAGGTATGACTGGAACTGCTGCCACCGAGGCTGAGGAATTTCACAAGATCTACGGGCTAGAAGTGGTCGTAGTACCTACGAACAGGCCGCTAATCCGGACCGAGCATACTGATCAGGTGTATAAGGATGAGAAAGCGAAGTTCGCCGCCGTGGTCAACGAAGTTGGCGCGTTGGATAATGAAAGAAGGCCAGTTCTTATAGGTACGACGTCTATTGAGAAGTCGGAGTACTTGAGCGATCTCTTGGGGAGAAAGGGTATATCACACCAGGTACTGAATGCCAAGAATCATGAAAAGGAAGCGGGCATCATTGCCCAGGCGGGGCACCTGGGGGCTGTCACAGTAGCTACGAACATGGCAGGGCGTGGGGTGGACATCATACTCGGTGGCAACCCCGAAGGACGTGATTCAGAGGGATGGCTCGAAGAGCACAACAGAGTGGTTCAGCTTGGCGGTCTTCATATCATTGGTACAGAGCACCATGAAGCCAGGCGCATTGATAATCAGCTTCGAGGTAGAGCGGGAAGACAGGGAGACCCGGGTAGCTCTCGGTTTTACGCCTCCCTGGAGGATGAGATCATGCGTCGCTTTGGCGGCGACCGCGTCAAAGCATTGATGGAGTGGGCTGGTATGGACGAAAGCACTCCGATCGAGCACCCGATGGTTGCCAAGGCCATAACGAATTCTCAGGTGCAAACGGAAGGTTACCACTTCGACATCCGCAAACATCTCGTCGAGTATGATGATGTTGTCAACAAGCACCGTGAAGTGATCTATGCCGAAAGGAAGAAAACCATGGGGGGTGCTGACCTGAAGGCGAACATAGTCTCGATGGTTCAGGAGGAAATCCAGGCTCTGGTAGACGATCACCTGGACTACCATCTGGACGAGTTGGACTTTCCCGGGCTGCTGGAAGACGTTTCTGCGATCTTCCCGGTGACCGAGTCGGCCATTGCTGGCCAAGCGGGGAGATCTCAGTCTGACGGAAAGCAGATCGCAGAGAAGCTGAAGAGCCATGCGCTGGCTCTATATGATCAGCGAGAGCAGGAAATGGGTGCGAGCAGCATGCGCCTGGTGGAGCGAGTCGCCATGTTGCGAGTCATCGACAAGCTATGGATGGAGCATCTTACTCTCATGGAGCATATGCGCCAGGGGATTGGCTTGCGGGCTGCCGGGCAGCAGCAACCACTCGTTGTCTACAAGCGAGAGGGGCACGCCCTTTTCGAGAGCCTGTTGAGTGGCATCCGGCACGATGTCGTTCGTAGCATCTATCATGTTGGCGTTAGCAAAGAACCGCCGCGAAGAAAGCAAGCCGTGGCAGCAGGCAGGAAAGTCGGTCGCAATGACCCTTGCCCCTGTGGCTCGGGCAGGAAGTATAAACACTGCTGTGGAAGGTAGAGGGTCTTGTTACGAAGTCGTTCTAGTCGTGGGGATCCCTATGGGGAACGGACTGGGGAGCAGGTCCGGCCCCGTGACGACGTGAACCGGTGTGTTCAACCTGTCCCCTACGAGAGCCAACGAGAGTGAAAAACACAGCTATTGCCAGGGTCTTCCGTGACATAGGTGACCTCTTGGAACTCAAGGGTGAGAACGCCTTCAAGATCCGTGCTTACCAGAAGGCAGCCAGAGCTATCGAACATCATCCGCGGGAAATCAAAACCATGCTTTATGAGGGAGAAGACCTGCGAAGTATCCCAGGTGTGGGTGAGGCCATCGCCAAGAAGGCTGGTGAACTGGTGTCCACCGGGAAGCTGGATTACTATGAGAATCTGAAGTCGCAATTCCCTGAGGGAATAACCAATCTGCTGACCGTTCCAGGAATCGGTCCCAAGACCGCGAACAGGTTTTCCAACGAGTTGGGAATAGCTTCGGTTGAAGCCTTGGAGCAGGCGATCGGCGATGGTCGAATAGCGAAGCTCTTTCGCCTTGGTGACAAGACAGCCAGCAATATCCTTCAACAGATTCAAGCTTTGCGCCGCAAGGACCAGCGCCTTCCCATTGGAGAAGTCTTACCAGTTGTGGACGAAATCCTTGACTGTCTTCGTTCCGTTCCCGGCGTGAGAAACATGACTTGTGCTGGTAGCCTGCGGCGGTTCAGGGAAACGCTGGGCGATATCGACCTCATGGGATCCGCCGACAAGCCCAAGGGAGTCATAGAGGCTTTTGTTGCCTTACCCCAAATGGGGCAGGTTTTGGCTCAGGGGTCGACCAAGGCGAGCGCTATTGCTCATGGAGGGCTGCAAGTTGACTTGAGGATAGTGGAGCACAGTTGTTTTGGCTCGCTGCTCCAGTATTTCACGGGAAGCAAGCAACATAACATTTCCCTGAGGGAAAGGGGACGAAGGCAAGGGTTCAAGCTGAGCGAGTATGGTATCACCGACGCAAGCACGGACAGACTGGAGAAATTCGCCGACGAAGCGGAGTTCTACAATCGCCTTGGGCTGCAGTGTATTCCGCCTGAACTCAGGGAAGCTCAGGGAGAAGTGGAAAGGGCGGAGCAGGGGACTCTGCCCAAGCTGGTCGAGCTATCTGATGTGAAGGGGGATCTGCACATTCATACCAATTGGAGCGATGGCCACAATTCCGTGGAGGAGATGGCTCTTTCCGCCAGGGAATTGGGATATCAGTACGTGGCTATCACAGACCACTCTGGTGGCCGCGGTATTGCTCACGGACTTGACGAGGAGAGGCTAAGGAGTCAAATTGCTGAAATACGGATGGTCAACGAAAGGTTAAACGGCATCCGGCTGTTAAGCGGCGTTGAGGTTGATATCAGGGCGGATGGCAGCTTGGATCTATCACATGAGGTTCTATCCGAGTTGGACGTGGTGGTCGCCGGGGTACACTCTGCCATGAACCAGAGCGAGGAACGGATGACGAAGAGGGTATTGAGCGCTGTGGAGAATCCCGACGTTGACATAATAGCTCACCCCACCTGCCGTCTTCTGGGAGAACGAGAACCTGTGGCCATAGACTTGGAGGCGGTTTTTCGAGCAGCGGCGGGTAACAACAAGGCATTGGAGATCAATGCGATGCCAGAGCGGCTTGATTTGAAGGATATTCATGCGTTTCGAGCCAGGGGTCTGGGGGTGAAGCTTGCCATTGGCACCGATGCTCACAGTGTGGCTCATTTGGCCTTCATGAGGTATGGGACTGGCGTGGCTCGGCGAGCTTGGTGTGAACCAGCAAATATACTCAATACCCTGCCCTTGGAGCAGTTGCTTGCTTTCCTGGGGGGAGACTGATGGCCAATACGATGGCTCTTTTCGACTTGGATGGCACTCTGTCCCACGGACATGTTTGGTGGGGGTTCTTGAAGTACTTATTTGTGCACAAGAAGAAGAGGGCCTGGATACTATCTTTCTGGGCACGCCATTTTCCTTTGTATTTGCTATGCAAGCTGAGGCGAGTGCGCGAGGAAGAATTCAGGGCAAAGTGGGCCGAGGACTTGGGTGGGATCTTTGAGGGCGCCGGGCGGGAGGAGGTGCTGCATGTGTTCCAGTGGGTTGATGAGAATTGCGTGTCCCAGTCCCTGCGCAGTGACATCGTGGATATATTGAATCAACATAAGCGAAGCGGACGGATGGTTGTGCTTATCTCTGGCAACTTTGACGAGCTTCTGGAAATCGTGGGGCGCAGATTGGGCGTAACAGCCGTCATCGGTACGAGAGCTGAGGTGGCGGATGGGGTGTATACGGGCAGGGTTATTCCACCTGTGTGTTTTGGCAGGAACAAGGTCGTGCTGCTTGAAGAGTTCATCAGGGAGAACGGACTTGAAATAGACTTCTCCTCGAGTTTTGCCTACGCTGACAGCTTTCTTGATAGCCCTTTGTTGAAGCTTGTAGGTAATCCGGTGGCAACTTATCCTGATAAGGAATTGCGTCAGTTTGCCGAGCAGAACGCTTGGCAGATACTATGTTGAGTCTTCCTGGACGGTGTGAGAGTAGCCACATCGACTGAGTACCGGGAGTGGGAGTTCAATGGCGCTTCGAGAAGCTGACATTCAGGCGATACAGCACCTCAAAGAAGCTACTGCTGAGGGCAAACACTGGTACCTGGCATTGCTTGAGGCTATCAAGCTTTGGTCTAGCGCTGAGGAGGACTGGAGCGGACGGCACTATTGCTATCTTGTTGGTGAGGAAGCTTTCGACTGGCTGGTCTTGGCCCAAAGGCTGTGTGAAGAAATCGACGGCCTTGTTCCGGAAAAGGAGTTGATTGACCTCCTCTTCTCTGATCGACCACCAATGGAACTGGCCAAAGCGGAGTTTGAGGAACTCATCGGCAAGTCGAAGTATAAGGCATATCTGAACTACCTTTACGGAGTTCTTTTGGAAGACGTTCTGATTCTGGCTGTGACCGAAGAGATCCGAAAGAAGAGGAGGGCCTCCGGCTTGACTGGGGATGGTGGAGTGGTTGATGAGGCGTATCAGCAAATCTATGGCGCTACTCAACGAGAGTTGCTGTACGGGTTCAGGCGGGAAAAGCGTTACGCCAGACGCGGGTCGGTGGGTTTGGACGAGGCGAAGGAATTCACGTACTGGCTATTCAAGCAGCGTGTGAGGAAGTGCGACAAGTCCCGCGTTGCCAGTGACACCAAGAAAGCAATATCGACACTGCACCGCTATCTGCGGCTGAAGAGCCGCAGTCTTACTCAATCGAGTTGAGATAACTCCGACTTCAACCTTTGCAGTCTATCCTCGAGGGCGGTCAGTTTTCGCCTTTGCATTGCGATAACGTGCGACGGCGCCCTGCTCAGAAAGGCGTTGTCTCTCAGCCGCGCCTCGACTTGGGCTATTGTGGTCTGGATTGCTTCTCTGTCTTGTGTCAGTCGTCTCCTTGCAGCAAGTTGATCTGCCATACCTGTCCAGGGCAGCACTACCTCGGCTTCTCCCAGCACTAGAACGAGCGCTCTCTCCTCATCTGGTTGCCTTTTCGTGCGATCGAGAATGGCCAGTGGGCGCACGCGGGCCAGCGTTTCTATGGCATTGGCTTGAGAGGCAATCTCGTCCAGGAGGTCGGTGGCATAGACTTGCGCCTCGATCCACTTGTCTGGTCTGACTTTGTGTTCCGTACGAGCATTGCGAATGGAGTGAACAATCTGTATGGTTGCGTTCATGGCACGTTCCGCTTCAGGATCTGTGGCGGTCTCATCAGCTCCTGGATATGGAGCTAAGACAATAGAATCTGGCATTCGATGGCCGTTGGGAAGACGCTGCTTCAGGTTTTGCCACAGTTCCTCGGTAACGAAGGGCATGAAAGGATGCAGCAGGCGCACACACTTCTCCAGTGTCTGTGTCAAAAAGGGCAAAGGTGAAAGCTCATCTGAACCATCTGCGTTGACCGAGACGGGCACACCAGGATTCTGGAGGCGCGTCTTGGCAAATTCGATGTACCAGTCACAGAATTCCGACCACAGGAAATCGTAGATTCGCCATCCCGCTTCACCGAATTGGAAATCTTCCATAAGCCTGTTGACGCTGCTAATCAGGGAATTCACCCTGCTTTGAATCCACCGATCCTCTACTCTTTGCGGCGTGGATACGTCCGTCGTCGGGAGAGCCGCACCTTCCGCGAGTTCGACGTCTATGCTCCGGAGGATGAATCTGGTGGCATTCCAAAGCTTGTTGACGAAATTGCGACCGGATTCCAGTTTTCCTTTGCCCAGATATATATCATTCCCCGGTGAGCTGCCGGTGGTGAGAGCAAATCGCAGAGCATCGACGCCGTACTTCTCTATGGCTTCGGTTGGGTTGATCACGTTCCCTCTCAGCTTACTCATCTTCAAGCCGTGTTCATCTCGAAGTAGGCCGTGGAGGTAAACAGTGTGGAAGGGGATTTGACCGGTGTCTTCGAGCCCCATCATGATCATTCTGGCTACCCAGAAGAAGAGGATGTCATAGCCAGTCTCCATCACAGAAGTGGGATAGAAATAGCGCAGATCATCCGTGTCGGATGGCCATCCCAGTGTGGAGTGTGTCCAGAGCGCTGAACTAAACCAGGTATCAAGGACATCGGGGTCTTGGGTGATCCGTTCAGAGTTGCAGTGTTCACAGCCGACAGGTTCATCGACTGACACCGTCAGCTTGTTGCAGTCTTGACAGTACCATACCGGAATACGGTGTCCCCACCATAGTTGTCTGCTAATGCACCAATCCCTGATGTCCTCCATCCAGCGAAAATAGACCTTGGTGAAGCGCTCTGGGATTATCGTGATTCTGCCCTCTTCGACCGCGTTGATGGCCTCATCAGCTAGAGGCCGTGTCCGGACAAACCACTGCAGGCTGACCTGGGGTTCGACCATCGTGTCGCAACGGGTGCAATGCCCCACTGAGTGAAGATATGGCTCGATTCTCTCCAACAGGCCGCTGTCCCTCAGGTCAGCTACGACCTTGTCTCGGCAATCAAAACGTTCCAGTCCGTCATATGGGCTGGCATTCTTGTTCATCGTGGCATCGGGGTTCATGATGTTTACGAGGGGCAGATCGTGTCGTTCACCGACCGCAAAATCTGTGGGATCATGGGCCGGGGTTATCTTCAACGCTCCAGTGCCAAAGGACGGCTCGACGGCTTCATCGGCAATGATAGGGATTTCCTTGTTTATGATCGGGAGAATCACGCTCTTCCCGACAAGGTCGCCGTAGCGGATGTCGTTGGGGTTCACTGCGACCGCAGTGTCCCCAAAGAACGTTTCTGGACGCGTGGTGGCTATGGTGACAAAGCCTCCACCGTTGGCCAGAGGATAGCGAATATGGTAGAGATGCCCGCTAACGTCCTTATGTTCCACCTCGAGGTCGGAAAGGGCGGTCTGGCATCTTGGGCACCAGCTTATCATCCTTTCACCGCGGTATATCAAGCCCTTGTTGTATAGGCGGACAAAAGCAGTGCGGACTGCCCTGCTCGGGCCCGCATCCAGCGTGAAGCAATCTCGTGTCCAATCGCAAGAGGCCCCCAGCATTCGATACTGACGGTTGATGTTCTCCCTGCTCTTGATGGCCCATTCCCAGGTCACGTCTGAGAATCGCTCCCTGCCAACGTCGCTCTTGGTCAACCCTTGCTTGGACAGCTCTTGCTCCACGAGGACCTGTGTGGCAATGCCGGCGTGGTCTGTGCCAGGCAGCCACAACGTTGGGTCTCCGTTCATGCGATGCCATCTGGTCATGATGTCCTCTAGTGTGCTTGTCAAAGCATGCCCTAAGTGCAGTTCGCCAGTGACGTTGGCGGGTGGCATGATGATTACAAAAGGCCTTCTCCCGGGATCTATCTTGGGTGTAAAGTAGCCACGCTCCAGCCAGAAGCTATACCACTTGTTCTCTATTTTGCCTGGCTCATAAGCTTTCGGGATTTCGGACATCTTTTGAGTTGCTCCTTGTGTGCTGGCTTGGGACTGCCGAACCATGTCCAGGCTTCTTTGCCTGCAGGTCTTGTTCGGTCTCCTAGATATGTGGCTCTATCCTAGTAGTTTTGCCACTCTATCCAGGATTCTGTCGGCTACCTGCCTCTTAGGTAGAAGAGGCAAGCTGTCGGTCTTGCCTTCTTGGTCGACTATGGTCACCCGATTGTAGTCAGAACCAAAGCCGCTGTCCCTGGCTGTGATGTCATTGGCTATGATGAGACTCAGCCCCTTCTCGTGTAGCTTCCGACTGGCGTTCTCGAGCAAGTTGCTACTTTCAGCGGCGAAGCCCACCTTAACAAAGGCTCCTTTGATACTGCCCAGGATATCTGGAGTACGCTCCAGTTCTAGAGTCAGTTCAGCGGCTTCTTTCTTGATCTTATCCTTGGCTGCCCGCGTAGGGCGATAGTCCGCCACGGCGGCGGCCATGATTAGAGCGTCGCATTGGGAGATGGCGTCCCGTATCGCTGTATGCATCTCGTGAGCAGTACAGACATCGACGATTTGCATCCGGGCGGGTCTAGGGAGTGAGGTGGGCGCGGTTATGAGCGTTACTCTGGCTCCCCTGTCACGCGCGGCTTCAGCCAGAGCGTAGCCCATTTTTCCGGACGAGCGGTTGGTGATGCACCGTACCGGATCGATGGGCTCTTGGGTGCCGCCTGCGGTGACAACAAGGTGTTTGGCGGCAAGATCGCTTTCTCTTCCCAATGCCTGGGAAATCGCGGCCAGGATGTCGCTAGTCTCGGCGAGTCTTCCCGGACCTTCCTTGCCAGAGGCCAGTCTGCCCGAGGCGGGTCCTACGGTAATGAAGTCGCGTGCTTGCAGTTTGGACAAGTTATCCTGTGTGACAGGGTTTTCATACATGTTAGCGTCCATGGCCGGTGCCAGGATCACGGGTGATTTGGCCGCGAGGACCGTGCAACATAGCAGGTCGTCGGCGATCCCGGCAGCTAGCCTGGCGATGGTATTGGCTGTGGCCGGCGCAATGACTATGACGTCGGCGGCTTCAGCCAGCACTATATGTTGAATGCCGCAGTTGGAGCCCAATCCGAACATCTCAGTCGCCACAGGCCTCCCTGTGACGGCCTGGAAAGTCAGGGGAGCTACGAACCTCGTAGCTGCTTCTGTCATGATGACGTCCACTTGCGCCGATGCTTGAGTCAGTTGACTGGCAATATGCACTGCCTTATACGCAGAAACCCCTCCAGTGACCCCCAACACTATGCTTTTCCCTTTGAGCATCGTATCGACCCAGCTACTTCTCTATCTTATTCATTTCCCAAATAAGATGCAATCCGATCAAGGAGAGGTCGAGATTCACTGCCTCTATGGCTGGTATCTCTTTGACTAGCGGGTAGGCATAGCCACCTGTGGCTATCACTCTTGGTTTGTCGTGCAGTTCCTGCTTTATTCGCTTGATCAGACCTTCGACAAGCCCGACGTAACCGAAGATGATACCTGATTGCATGGCGGAGATGGTGTTCCTCCCTATGGCTTGTCCAGGAGAGGTTAATTCTATTCGCGGAAGCATGGCTGTGCGTTCGAAGAGTGCTTCACTGGCTATGGTGATACCCGGGGCGATGGCTCCGCCAAGGTAGTCTCCGTCGCCTGAGACAACATCGAACGTGGTAGCCGTGCCGAAGTCGATGACAATGACCGGCTCTGCGTAAAGGTGATGAGCCGCAACGGCATTAACCACTCGGTCGGATCCCACTTCCCGAGGGGCATCCACCGAGATACGCACGCCCGTCCTAATCCCAGGTCCGATAACTAGCGGAGAGGTTTCCAGGTACTTGTGACATACTTCCTGGAAGATAGACGCCAGTGGAGGAACAACAGAGCACAGGACTGCCCCTGTAACTTCTGAAATAGGGACCGTTCGGCGCTCGAGCAAAGTGCACACTAAGGATCCGTATTCATCTGCTGAGCGGTCAGTCCTTGTGGTTAGCCTCCAGGTGAATCGCAGCTTGTCACCGTCGAATAGACCCAAGTTGATACTGGTATTCCCGATGTCAATAGCCAGCAGCATCGCTAGTTTCCCTGCGCCAGGTTTTCCAATTCTCTCACCATCGCTTGCCAGTGCGTTCCGTGCCAGTAGATGCGATGGCATAGAGGACACTCCACATATTCCTCCTGGGTCTCGGAGACGTGACGTGGAACCAGATATCGTACTCCCTCTTTGCTTCGCGGAACGAGCGTTTGATTGCATTCAAGGCAGAGAGAGAACGGTTTGAAGTGATAGTCTAGGTTCAGTGTTTTGACCGTTTCGCGTAGTTGGGCTTTCGGGTCATCATCCTTGATGTGTACTGTCTGTACTTTCCCGTCTACGACGACACGTCTTTTCATGATTTCGGCATTCTTCGTCAGTATTACTCTACGCTCCCTGATGGAAATGTCGATCATCTTCCCATCGTTCTTTTCTTCAAATAGCAGCGTATCATAGCCAATCATCCTGAGCCATCTGGCCAACTTTCCGACGTTGCCTTCGGCGATGAATCTAGTTTGCATGGCTCGTTTCTATAAGAGCGGTGCTGGCCAAGTGGCGCACCGGTCACGCGCTGCTACCTAGATCCAGCCCCGGCGGCGCAGATAAGCAAACATGGCTGCTCCCACGACTGCCATAATCGCAAACAAGATACCCAGCGGCACGAGACTGCCGGACTCAACTCCCCCCGGCAAAGGTATGTTCATGCCGTAGATGCCAGAAAGAAGGGTGGGTGGTGCCAACATGGCCATAACGATGGTCAATACTTGCATTATCTCCTGAATTCGATGTGAGGTGAGCCAGTTACTGGTTTCTGCGAGTCCGTCAACAACCTCCTTAGACTCTTCGAGGCCATCCCAGATCCTGCGGACGTGGTCGGCAATATCGCCGAAGTAGATGTCTTGCTCTTCCTTGATAAAAGGGTACTCCTCGCTTTCAAGCGTCTCGATTACGGAGATCTGCGGACGAACCACACGCCGAAAGGAGATCAAATCGCGACGGATCAAGGAAATCTGACGGACTGTTTCTGGAACGGCTTTGGCGAAGATCACTTCCTCTATGTCGTCAATGTTGTCCGTGATCTTTGTGAGGATAGGGAAACAGTAGTTGATCAGTCTATCAAGGATGTGGTAGAGGAGGAATCCCGAGCTTCGGCCGAGGTATCTTGTTCTGCTTTTGTCGCTCGTTTGGCATTCCCGGAAGAATCTCGCCAGAGGCTTCAGGTCGGCGTTGCAATGTACTGTGACGAGATAGCTCTCGCCGACGAAAATGTCCACCTCGCTCGGTCTCGTTATGCGGTTCTCCTTATCAAACACGGGGAACTGGAGGACGATGAACAGATGGTCATCGTACTCGTCGATCTTGGGACGTTGTGCGCGGCTCAGGACGTCGTCCAGATTGAGGGGGTGAAAGTCAAAGTGCTTGGCGAGGAACTCGACTTCACCAGAGGAAGGCCTTTCGATATAGATCCACGTTAGCTTGCCTTCGTGAATTGAGCTCAAGTTCAGTTGTTTCTGCTCAGCGAGAGACATGAACCTCCGCCACTGGAAAGAAGTCTTGATATTCTATTTGTATCAGCGCAGTCGGAAAAGAACTGGCCTGAAACGCGTCGCGCCCGAACTTGCTGACAATTGACTTGACAATCCTCGTAGATGGTTATAGTATAACATCCTGAGTACCTTAACAACTGAATAGTGGAAGGAAGGTTCTGAAGAGAGAGCTTGATCCTGGCTCAGGATAAACGTTGGCGGTGCGCCTTATGCATGCAAGTCGTACGGGGCTATAGTTTTCGGATTGTAGCCTAGTGGCGGACGGCTGAGTAACGCGTAGGCAACTTGCCTGCAAGTGGGGGACAACCTGTCGAGAGGCAGGCTAATACCGCATGAGATGAACGAGTGATGCTTGTTTATCAAAGCCGCGAGGCGCTTGCAGAGAGGCCTGCGTCTGATTAGCTAGTTGGCAGGGTAAAGGCCTACCAAGGCGATGATCAGTAGCTGGTCTGAGAGGATGATCAGCCAGATGGGGACTGAGACACGGCCCCAACTCCTACGGGAGGCAGCAGCAAGGGATATTGGGCAATGGGCGAAAGCCTGAC
>JADFUZ010000071.1 GCA_015222295.1 Chloroflexota bacterium
CCGGGGACGAGGGCGCACAGCTAGGAGGCCTTGTGGCCTGCAATGCCGGCGGGACAAGGGCGGTGAAATACGGTGTGGTCAGGAACTACGTGAAGGGACTCGAGGTGGTGCTTGCATCCGGAGAGATAGTGAACATGGGAGGGAAGCTGCTGAAGAACAATACCGGACTGGACTTGATGCATCTCATGATAGGAAGCGAAGGCATTCTCGGCGTAATAACCGAGGTGATCTTTCGCCTGTATCCCAGGTTCGGCGGCACGGCGACGCTGGTCATATCATGGGACGACCGCCACCAGGCAATAGAGACGGTGCCCAAGATATTGCAGAGCGGGGCAATTCCACTGGCACTGGAGTACGTGGAACGTGATGTCATCCAGCTATCGGCCGACAAGCTGGGGCTAAAGTGGCCACCCGCAAAGGGCACGGCTCACCTGATAGTGATAGTAACGGGTGCCAGTGAGGACGATATGTACTCCCAGTGCCAGCAAATATCCGACGTCTGCGAGAAGAGCGGTGCGGTGGACACCTTGATCGCCGAGACAAAGGAAGAGCAGGCTGATATCCTCAAGATCAGAAGTGAGATGTACCCGTCCTTGAAGCCCAGTGTGGCGGATGTTCTGGATGTTGCGGTGCCCCCCGCCGAGGTAGCGAACTTCATGGATACCATGGACAGGATCGGAGAGAGATTCGATACTCGCATTATCACCTACGGTCACGCCGGAGATGGCAATCTGCACCCCCACCTGATGATGGACCTGTACGACAGGGGAATTCTCAAGGAAGTGAAACAGGCGATCTACACAGAGGGGGCCAGGATGGGCGGGGTGATAACGGCCGAGCACGGCATAGGAAAAGTCAGGATTGATGACCTCGGTTTCTGCATCGACATGAAATCCCGGGAGTTGATGCAGGGGATCAAGAGAGTGTTCGACCCCAACAACATATTGAATCCGGGAGCCGGCATAGGCTAAGCCGCCGACGCGGTCGACTTGGCCGGATCTCGGAAAGAAATAGCCAGGAGGTGAGCAAGATGTACAAATACATACTCTGCGTTGCGATTTGTGCCGCGATATGGATTATCAACGGAAAGCAGATAGCTCGGTCGGCAAGGGAGCACATAACCGGCGAAATCTACAATCACACAGGCCTGGGAATCTTCTTCACCCTGTTGACTATCGGATACTTTTTCCCTGAAGCGGGGATGTATGCTCCAGCCGGTGCTTCGTGGCCACGGATTGTAGGCCTTGTGTTGTATGTCCCGTCCGCGTTCCTGGTTTTTGGCGCCATGATTCAGCTTAAGCGCAAAGGCAAGCCAGAAGCTGGCGATGCCCTGGCGCCACATGGGACCACTGTTGTGGTGGATACCGGGATATACGGAGTAGTACGGCACCCCATGTGGCTGGGAATGGTCATCTGGTCTGTTGCCCTGATGCTGGTCTTTCAGTCAGTTCTCTCCGTAGTCATGGGTGCAGTGGCTATTGCCTGTTTCCGGATAGGCTCGGTGAAAGAAGACAGATTCAACGTTGAGGAGTTCGGAGACGCCTACAGGGAATATATGAAAAGGGTTCCCATGTGGGATTTCCTCAAGGGACTGCGAAGAAGGGCAGATCTTGACAACCCCCAACATTAATGATACAATTGTTCTATAAACGATTGTTTCATAAACAATCTCCGGGGAGGCGAGATGAGAAAGCCCGGCGTTAGCAAAACTCGAGAGAGCATCCTCAAATTCATACCGGACTTTATCGACCAGAGGGGTTACTCCCCGACTGTCAGGGACATCGTAAAAGGCTGCCAGCTCAGCTCCACGGCAGTGGTCCAGCATCACCTGAATGTCCTGGAAAAGGCAGGCTTTATTCACCGGGACCCCGAGGTCTTCAGGAGCATTCAGCTGGTAGAAAAGGACATCATTGCGGTGCCTCTTCTGGGGACTGTGGCAGCAGGCCAGCCCATCCCCGTCCCCGACTCAAACAGCTGGACAAGCACGCCTGAAGAGAGCCTCAAGTTGCCACGGGACCTTGTCGGAGGCAGGGACAACATTTACGCCTTAAGGGTCAAAGGGATGTCAATGATTGACGCACTCATAGCAGATGGAGACATCGTTGTCATGGAATCGGCACAAAATATGGAAGATGGAGAGATGGCAGCCGTATGGCTGAAAGAGGAGCAAGAGGTAACCCTGAAAAAGCTTTACCGGGAGCCGGGTCGTCTCCGTCTCCAGCCAGCAAATGAGCAGATGAAGCCCATTTACGTCAAGCCCGAGAATGTGGAGCTACAGGGGAAGGTGGTGGCTGTGCTGAGAAAACTGAACCGCTGACTTTTCCATTCCGGAGAGTTACAGGATGAGGGTTGGATGTCTTTTTTTTCCTCACTTCTCTGTCCAGGTTGAAGCAAGGGATAACAGTGCCATACCGGGAAAGCCGATTATCATCGGGGGCTTTCCCCACGAACTAAAACCCGTCCACGACGCCTCGAAGGAGGCCATAAAACATGGCATCCAACGAGGCATGCCCCTCCGCCAGGCTTATGCGCTGTGTCCACGAGGGCTGTTCCTCCCCTTAGCTGAGGAGAAATACAATTGCGCCTTCACACAGGTCCTGAGTTTGCTATCCCGCTACAGCCCCACCATAGAAGCCACGGCTACCGAACATGCATTCCTGGACGTCACCTACGAACCTGACGAAACCCGTTTCATTAGAGCGGTTGACGAAACTATTGAGAGGGAAACCGGTTTCCACGCATCTATGGCTATTGCTTCCAACAAATTCGTCGCCCTAACGGCCAGCCTGGTCGCCAGTACCGGGCAAGCCCTCGTCATTCCGGAGGGAGAGGAAAAGGAATTCCTGCAGGACTTACCGGTAGAC
>JADFUZ010000072.1 GCA_015222295.1 Chloroflexota bacterium
GTATAATGGGTCCCCTATGGGCCGCATACGAGACCACCGAGGAGTTTTACACAGTATGTGAAAAGCTCTGGGACAACGACTTCACGAGCACGGCCGAGCGCGATGAGCTGTTTGAGAGTGCCATGTGGGACGCGATGGCTTGCGCCAACACTATGTGGGTAGACGACCGCCTCAGTTTCTCGCCAGCGCGGACCGATATGCACGTGGCAGCTGATTCCTACGGTGGCATCTCCGGCTCATGGCTGATGGGTTGGACTCTCCACTTCCGCGACGAGAATGGTGTGCCGCAGCTACCGACGGGTAGCACGGTATGCAGGGCGGCATCAACCGACGTGCTCACTCAGCCATGGAACCCGGTGGCCGGCTCCAACTGGGTCTACGACATGATCCCGATCCGCGCCTCGGGCGAGCCTGGCTTCACGTATGATCCAAACACCGGCCTCCAATGGCCTCTCACCGCGGTAGAGGCAGAGGTGACCTGGGTCGAGGGTTCGCCCATAGTGTTTGACCCTGAACACACCGGCTGGCTCACGACCAGCATTGTGGCCGACGAGATTCCTGTACCGGACACTGCCTGGTACGACTTCGATGCCACGACCGGCGAATTTGTGACCGTGGGAGAAGAGCTCGGCAGCGGTGTGACCGCCAAAACCAAGACCGTCGTCCGCTATCCAGACGACATCTTTACCCGTCCGCTGCATGACGGCAGCACGCTCGACGAGGGCGACTTCCTGCTCTATGCGATCATGCAGTTCGTCCGGGCCGATCCGGATAGCCCGCTCTACGACACCAGCTGGGTACCGACGTACGACGCTTTCATGAGCCACTTCAAGGGCGTGGAGTTCAATTTCAACCCAGGCGACGGCTATGGCCTGGAGGTCACGACCTACGATGATGCCTTCGCATTGGACGCGGAGAATACCGCCGGCGATGAGCAGCATTGCTGGTTCCCGTATGACCAATTTGGCCAGTGGTGCTGGCACAACATCGCCCTGGGCATTCTGGCCGAGGAAGACCTTGCGCTGTGTTTCTCACAGAAAAAGGCCACTGACAACACTGTCGAGTGGATGCACTTCGTCGACGGACCGACCCTGGCCATACTTGAAGGCTACCTAGCCGAGGCTCTTACTACCGGATATATCCCGTTCGAGAACGTGCTGGGAGACTACATCGACCAGTCAGAGGCGCTAGCCCGCTACGCCAATCTGGACGCATTTTATGCAGACAAGGGTCACTTCTGGGTAGGCGGCGGACCGTACTACATTGAGGATGTCGACTCTGTTGGCCAGGTCATCGAGCTGGCGAGACACACGACATACCCTGAGGATGCCAGCCGCTGGTTCTTCACGATGGATCCGGTCCCCACGACCCCACCTGCGCACACGGGTGCCTGGCTCGACGTGATCACGCTTGAGATCGCGGCGGAAGCAGCAGCAATCAGCATGCTGGGCAGCGACCTGCTTGATGTTTACATCTATGCCATCGCCGATGCTGATCTGCAGCAGACTTGTGATGACGACCCGAACATCCATTATTACGACAGTGCGGGCCTGTTCGACGAACTCAGGTTCAACCCGTCCGGCCCGTTCTTCCCCGGAACAGGGGAACTGAACCCGTTTGCCATTCCTGAAGTCCGCGAAGCCATGCAATGGGCTGTGGACCGCGATTACGTCTGCGGCACCATCTATGGGGGAATGGCAATCCCCAGATTCAGTGATGTCGGCTCCCTATCCGGAGATGGAGTCAAGTACGCAGACATCCTCGCTGATATCGAGGAGTACTATGCCTACAACTTCGAAGCGGCTGATGCCGCCGTCGAGGAGGCAATGCTGGCTGTCCCCGGTGTAACACGTGACGAACTTGGTCAGTACTACTGGGCAACTTCTTGATGCCTACATAGCTAGGTAAGGCTAACAGAGGATCGCTGCCAGCCTGAGAGCTGGCAGCGATCCTCGCTTATCTGGTAGCTCTCTTTCATCATGGCGAGCCCTATGCAGCAGTAGTGTGGCAATCGCATTCTTCCAGTCAGATTGCTTCACCGGCCTCGACTCTCCGCAATGATAAAAATCGTGTCGGCAGAGTACCTGACGAGGGCGAGGACTTGACAGTGACGAAGAGCTGATATACCATAGCTTGCATTTGGCAGGAAACTAATTATTGCGAGCTCAGGCTGCTCAAGATGTGGTCGCCCATCCGGTGTCTGTTTTTCACTGCCAACGATCGAACGGAGCATATGAGGGGCGCTGAGGCAATCCGGGGTGTTGGGGAGCGGAATTGCCGTGCCTTGATCAATCAGGGCACGCGGGCTTGAACGGAGAACCAGATTTGGACAGCCCTGGTCTCGGAAGGAGATGAGTCCGAACCTATGCGGCAGATCATCAACACACTGGGAAAGTTCACACTGATCAGGGCGGTGCTCCTTTTTCTCGCTGTCATCGTCGCTGTATACCTCACTGTGATTGTCGCCAACCTGGGCGGTCAGCTTGACGAGATACGCAAGGCACAGATCAGGTTCGATATAGGGCAAACGGCGTTCGGCGACCCGAGTCTCCAGTCGCTACCTCCGGAGGTGGTTGCTGAGATGCTGAATGAGATGGCAGAGAGAGAGTTTCTTCGCCTGGGGATGGACCGCCCATTCTTCCCCATGCGGAGCTTCGAATACCTCTGGAGGGCCATGACACTGGAACTGGGGCGGGCAGAGCGCCTCAGCAGCGATGCCGGGTCACGGCAGGTGCGAAATATATTGATGGAACGAATTCCAGTCACGCTGGCCCTTTTCGGGACTGCCAATCTGGTTCTGTTTATTCTGGCGTTGTTCATTGCCCTGTTCCTATCCCGGCGGTACGGGGGCTTCCTGGACCGGCTGATTATCGCACTGGCGCCCAGTTCGGCAGCTCCCGGCTGGTTCTACGGTCTCTTTTTGATCCTCATCTTCGGGGCCGTGCTCAGGGTCCTGCCGTGGGGAGGGCTGGTGGATGCCCCCCTACCGGACACCAGCCTGGGTTATGCTTTGAGCGTGCTCAGGCACATGATCCTTCCCGTAACGGCCGTGGTGCTGGGAGCTTTGTTTGCCAGCATCTACACGTGGCGGACTTTCTTCCTTATCTACTCGAGCGAAGACTACGTCGAACTGGCCCGGGCCAAGGGGCTTTCTTCACGAGCTATTGACATGCGCTACGTCCTCCGGCCGGTTCTACCGCCCATCCTTACCAGTTTCCTGCTTGTGCTCATCACCATGTGGATGGGACAAATCGTCCTGGAGACCGTGTTCCACTGGCCGGGGCTGGGATCGGTATTCTATCAGGCAACCCAGATGAGTGATGTACCTGTCATCCTCGGGGTGATTGTGATATACGGGTACTTACTGGCAGCAACAGTGTTCGTGCTGGACTTCGTCTATGCTATTATAGATCCTCGTGTACGTGTGGGTGGTGGGGCGGTAAGGCACTAACAATGTAGATAACTGATGCAAAACTGGTTGGCGATGCTCAAGGGCGCTAAGCGTTACCCGTCACTGGTTGCCGGGGTGGTGATGATCATCATTTTCATTAGCTTCTCTATTTATGCTGTGGTTGCGCTTCCCTACAGCGAGGCGATCAGGCTGTGGCGTGGTGGCCCTGGCGTGTGGGACGAGACCCCGAGGAACGCCGGGCCGGTCTGGTTCGACCTGTTCATTGAAGGCAAGGTCCCCCGCACGATCGCGATCAACCTTGAAGATACGGGAACAAAGACCGAGGAAGCGACCAGTGACGGGATGAAGCGCGTGGAGATTATACTTCCGTTCCAGTATGATTACGATGGTTTCCCCAAGGAACTCAGATTGTATAGCGAAGCCCGCTATGAGGGGAGTCGGGAACCGGCAACCGTGTCCTGGCGGACACCCGACGGACGGACGATAATCCTCCAGGAGAATCGCGTGCTCAGAATCGAGGATACGTACTACATCTCTCAGGACGACGAGCTCCGCACTCGATTATCGGGAATAGCGCCTCACAAAGGCCTGTTCGCTGACCCGAACAATGAAGAAAAGCCGCTTAAAGGAGAATACCAGCTTCTTCTGACAACCGAGGTGCCGGAGACTGCTGAACTGGACGCAAAGCTGGTGGCCCCCGGCCAGCTTCATGGTCTGGCCGGCACCGACCACCGCGGGCGAGATCTCATGGTCGCGCTTCTCTGGGGAGCACCGATCGGGCTCATGTTCGGGGTCTTTGCCGCCGTCGGCGCCCAGGTCAGCACGTTTGTGCTGTCAGCGATCGGCACCTGGTTGGGTGGTAAGATAGATAGGTTATTTCAATGGCTCACCCAGGTCAATCTTGTTATCCCTGTGCTTCCTCTCCTCATCTTGATCGGCCACTTCTACTCTCGCAGTCTCTGGACCATGCTGGGAATGGTGATTGCCTTGAACGTGTTCAGTGCATCGTACTTGACATACCGCGCCATGTACCTCCAGGCGAAAGAAGCACCCTACATCGAGGCAGCCCAGGCGTACGGGGTGGGTAACTTGCGCATGATCTTCCGGTACCTTATGCCCAGGATAGCACCGACGCTTCTGCCCCAGTTCGTTCTCATAATTCCACTGTTCGTGTTTCTGGAAGCCACGCTGTCGGTGCTCGGACTGGGGGATCCCGTTTTGCCCACCTGGGGCAAAGTCATTTACGACGCAGTTGACGAGGGCGCATTGTACAAAGGATACTACTACTGGCTGGTTGAGCCCGCAGTCCTCCTTTTGTTATTGGGAGTGGGTTTTGCCCTGATTGGTTACTCCCTGGATCGCATCTTCAACCCGAGATTGAGGACATTATGATGAAGAAACTGAATCAAAAGCCGAAACCAGTAGCCGATGGTGCCGTAGGCCTGGAAAAAGGTAAAGGCCCTCTTCTCAAGGTCGAGGATGTTTTTCTCTACTTCAGCGCCACCGATGGCGTGGTACGTGCCGTAGATGGTGTCAGCTTTGAGCTCGCCCACGGTCAGTCTCTGGCTGTCGTCGGCGAATCCGGCTGCGGCAAGACCTCGCTCGCCAGGGCAATCCTGAGGCTCCTGCCACGCAACGTAGCTACCTATGAAGGCCGAATCTTCCTGAACGGCACGGACATCATGAAGTTCAGCGAGGAGCGCTTCCGGCGCGACGTGCGGTGGGTGCAAATATCAATGGTCTCGCAGGCAGCCATGAACTCCCTCAACCCCGTCATCAAGCTGAGAGATCAGGTAGCCGAACCCTTGCTGCTTGACAACCGCACGGACAAGCGGGAGGCTTTCGAGAGGGCGCGGCAGGTCTTCCGCATCGTGGGCATTCCCTCGGCCTTCCTGGACCGCTATGCATTCGAGCTGTCGGGAGGAATGCGGCAGCGGGCAATCATCGCCATGGCACTGATAGCCAATCCGATCCTTGTCATCCTCGATGAGCCGACTTCGGCACTGGACGTCCTGACCCAGGCCAACATCATGAACGCCCTCAAGAAGATCAAGCAAGAGCTGAGTTTGAACTTCATCCTCATCACCCACGATATTGCAACCTCCAGCGAATTAGCGGATGAAGTAATCTGCATGTATGCCGGGCAATTGGTCGAGCACAGCACCGCCGAACGGTTCTATCGCGAGCCCCTGCATCCCTACGCCCAGAAGCTTATGGCCAGCGTGCCCACTCTGCACGTGTACAAGAAGCCTGAGTTCATCACTGGCCAGCCACCGAGCCTGCTCAATCCACCTGAGGGCTGCCGATTTGCAGCCCGCTGCACCAGGCGGTTCGAACGCTGCCAGGAGGAGCCGCCCCTCTTTGTGTACGGGGATGCCAGGGTCAAGTGCTGGTTGTATGAGCGAGGTTAGGAGGATGAAGGACAACATTCTGCTCTCGGTGAAAGATCTGCAGACCTGGTTCGAACTGAAGCGCTGGGGATTTCTCCACGCAGGATTCGTCCGGGCTGTAGACGGCGTAAGCTTCGAGCTGGGAACAGGAGAGGCAGTCACCATAGTAGGCGAGAGTGGGTCCGGGAAGACCACGCTCTTGCGGACCATCTTGGGTTTGGCCCGCCCCACTGCAGGGGAGATTACTTTCAATGGCAGGAGGATCGAAGGGCAGCAAGCATCAGACCTCGCTTGGCTGCGGTCTCAGGTCGGATTTGTTCAGCAGGACCCTTATGGAGCGCTCGCACCATTTATGAGCGTCGGCCAAGTCCTGAGGGAGCCACTGATCGTCCACAAAATGAGAACAGACGAGCAAGAACGGCGGATCAGTGAAGTGATGGGTGAAGTGCGACTGATCCCCGTTAAGGACTACCTTTCTAAGTATCCTCACATGCTCTCCGGTGGCCAGCAGCAGCGGCTGGTAATTGCCAGGGCGATGATTCTGCATCCCAGCATGATTGTCGCCGACGAACCGGTATCCATGCTCGACGCTTCGGTGCGGGTGGAAATCCTCGAGCTGATGCGGAGGATCCAGCAGGCCCATAATCTGAGCGTTGTCTATATCACCCACGACCTTTCCTCGGTACGCTACTTCTCAGAGCGTGTTTTCATCATGTATGCAGCCAAAATGGTCGAAAAGACAGATGTCAGAGAGGTGGTGGAAAACCCCCTCCACCCTTACACGCAAGCGTTGCTCAAAGCCATCCCTGATCCCGACCCTGAGAACGCCGGGCGATTCAAGGATATCCCACCCGGGGAACCCCCTAGCCTCATCA
>JADFUZ010000073.1 GCA_015222295.1 Chloroflexota bacterium
ACCATGCTCTGAGCACCCTTGAGCACATCGTCAGGCATGAGGTGATGGGGCCCAACTGTTTCCCTGAGATGACGAAAGCCGTCATATCTTAGCTCGGCAAAGCCAACGAGTGGCTTGCGGTAATCCGTCTCCGTTTGCGCATTTGTCTCCTCTCTCTCAATAATGGACAGAATGAGTGTCTCCATGTTTGTTTCCTGCACCATTGCCATAACCTCTATTTTCACCCCAATGGTAGCAGAAAACGGTGGTTTCAAAGCTTCTTTCCCGAAAGGCGTCAACCCTCCTTATGGTTAAGTCTGTGCTAGTTGCCCTTTCTTCCGTTCCCTATCAAGGACACAATGTGACGAATTGTTGTCACGCTGCCGTCACCTCGTTCTCTCTTGCGCTCGAGAAGAGCCTACTCTCGTTTCCTATCCTTAGAGCGTAATCGTATTACCCAGCCCACCCTCGATATAATCGTCCCCGTACTCTTCTTCGAATAGTTGTCGGCAACGATCTCCTGAGCAATGGGAAGGGGCAACCTTTCGGACACCGATGTCCCTGAATTCCTCTATGATACTTCGCAGTTCTGAATCAGAAGCACCAGATAGATGAAAGCCACCCATAACCAGATAGATGTTCCTGTCTGGCAACATTAGCTGGGCCTTTCTGGCAATATTTGCTACTCCCGGATGGGCACAGCCGGTGATAATTACCAGACCTTCTCCGGTGTTCAAGACCAGGGATTGTTCCTTTATCGAGGTCCCCATCTCCCCAGTGGTATAGACATTGTCGCAGATTTGCATAGGACCTTTTGCCTCTTGGTATTCCGCCTGGTAGGACGTTATCTCTTCTCTTATCGCATCTGGAAAGGAAGCTGGAATAATCACTCTCACATCTCCATTTCTCTTGAGAAATCCGTTGAGCCCTCCTACATGGTCGCCGTGAATATGAGAGATGACCACTATGTCTATGTCTTTGGGCTCTATATCCATCCTCTCCATATTGGAAATCAAGATAGAGCTATCTCCTCCGGTATCAAAGAGAATATCTTCTTGGGGTGTATTGATTACACAGCCGAAACCCCAGCCAGTAGTCAGATTGGGATTGACCTGGTAGTTATCGTAGACAGTTATGATGGTGGTTTGTCCTTCAACCGGACTGGGAACGAATTCTTCTTTTTCTGATTCAACTCTCTCGTCATGGGACTCACAAGAACTGCACACCAACAGTCCTACAATAGCTAATCCAATTGGCATCAGAGAACTGCGAAGTCTCCTATTCATGGCCGATCCCAAGCCATACTACTAGCCGTATGGGCGGACTCGAAGTTCGCCTAATTGGCCGGCCTTTCTGCAATGTTGGCATCTTCCCCTGAAGAGGTCAACCTTGTGCAGGCTCTGTCGTGATCCCGCGTCTCCTTTTCGTTCTCCTTTCGAACCCAAATTTCTCCTCTCTAGCGTTCGCGCTCGCATTCGGTCCTGCGGCCTCAGGCTATCTCCCTAGTGCATGGCGATATCCCCGGTGTTTCCCGAGGCGAGGCAAGAGCACATCCGCCCGGAGGTTTTCTGCTGCCGAGAGGATAGCATAGCAGCACATGTCTATTGGGTTGCTGCCGCCGAGCCGGAATAGGCTGATTCTTCCCAGGCCGCGCCTAATACTTTCGCGCGCTGCATACGTTAATATCTATATATGCCACGCACCTGGCAACAGCCGCGCGTGCTGCCCGAAATGGAAGGAGGAGTGATGAGACGAAGGTGGTTCAGGACTGCGATGTGCTTCCTTGTCCTGGTTCTTGCCATCCCGATCGCGCCCGGTTGTGGGCCGGTCGAGGCGGCGGAAAGCTATGTGGCCATCCTACCGAAGGTCCTGCACAGCGGCAGTACGGAAGCCGTCTCTCTGAGTCTTTCCAGCGGCGACAGGTTTGTGCGAGACAGGATTGAAGTAGCTCTGCTCGAGGGAGGAAAGGTAATCGCCAGGGGCAGAGAGACCATAGATGGCAAAGGAATAGTGGAGATAGATATTCCCGATGTTCAGGAAGGCGAGTACGAGATCGTGGTGAAAGGAAGCGGCTTCGAGGAGAGGGCTGCCGTCAGGGTGGAGAAAACGTTGGTGGTCTTCCTGGAGACCGACAAACCCATCTACAAGCCCGGCCAGACGATACGGATGAGAGCCATAACCTTGAATTCCGAACTCATGCCAGTGAGTGAGATAGTCACCGTGGAAGTCCAGGACGCCAAGGGAATCAAGATCTTTCGCAGTGAGGTGGACACGGACGAATATGGTGTGGCAAGCCTGGACCTGCCCATTTCTTCAGAGCCCAACCTGGGAACGTGGAAAATAGCGGCTGTCACAGACAAGGGAAGAACCGAACTCGACGTGAAGGTCGAGCGTTATGTGCTGCCCAAGTATGAAGTGACGGTGGATCTCCCCAGAGAGTGGTTCCTGGTCAACGAGCCCATCGAAGGCAAAGTCTCATCGCAGTACAGCTTCGGCAAGGCGGTACGCGGGAAACTGGAGATCAAGGCTTCCAGATACGTTGGCGAGTGGGAGGAGTATGCCACGTTCTCCAAGGAGATTGACGGCGAGGCGGATTTCGAGATTCCTCCTGTCGGCTATGTCGCCGGAGTTCCGGAAGCCGGCGGAATGGGCAACGTCACGCTCGACATTACCGTGAAGGAAGACTTCACCGGCTACGAGGAGACAACCAACCGCCTGCTAACAGTGACCGAATCTCCGCTGAATATCCAAGTCATCCCGGAGGGCTCGGTGTTCAAGCCGGGCTTGCCCTTCAGCTTCCTGATAATCACGGAGACTCCCGACAACAGGCCAGTGGAGGCGCAGGGAAAGGCGCAGATAACCTACCTCGACGACGAATTCCAGGATATCAAGACAGACGAAGAGAAGTTCAACACCAGCAAGGGCAAGGCCCTCCTCGAGATAGAGCCGCCAAAGAAGGCTGTTGCCCTCACCATAGAAGCCTTCGCAGAGGAAGCTTCAGCGTCCATGATGCTCGAGTCCTCCTATTCGCCTTCGGGCAACTTCATCCACGTGGAGCAGACAGACGAAGACATTCCGCAGGTAGGAGAGGAGATCGAGTTCAGGGTCTACTCAACCAGGGAGGCGGCCAACTTCTACTACGAGGTGGTCTCGCGCGACAGGATAGTGTTCTCCAGTTACACCAGGAGCCGGGAGATCACCTTCGAGACTACTCCCCTGATGGCACCTGCCTCCAGGCTGCTGGTCTATCAGATCCTGCCCAACAGCGAGGTAGCGGCGGACTACATACCCTTCAAGGTCAAGGGCGAGTACCCGCACAACGTAGCCGTGGAGTTCAGCAAGAAAGAAGCTCGGCCCGGGGACGAACTTGACATACACATCCACACCGAGGGAAAAGCCAGAGTCGGCATCGCCGCCGTGGACAAATCGGTCTTCATTCTGGCGGAGAACCGGCTGAATCTACAGCAGGTCTTCGCCGAGCTGGAAAGGCTGTACATGGAGCCACAGGTTGAGCTTCACGAAGTGAGCTTCTACCCCTCGATAACCACAAGGGGGCCGATGGAGGTCTTCGAGGATGCCGGCGTGGTCGTGCTCAGCAACAACGAGATACCGGAGGGCAAAGAGTTCGAGTGGGAAGGCCAGACTGGCTTCTGGGAAGGACTGATGCGGTTCTTCGCCGGGGGAAAGATGGTGGAGGAAGCCGAGATGGCTGAGGGAGCAGCGCCGCCGTCCGCCCCCAACATGCACGAGGGCGCAGGAGTTGAGGGATTGGTCGAGGTGGAAAGGATACGACAGTACTTCCCCGAGACCTGGCTCTGGGAGGAGCTAACCACCGGATCCGACGGCAAGGCCTCCCTCCGCGTGAACGTTCCAGATACCATCACGACGTGGATGCTCCGGGCTGTTGCCATATCCGAAGAGAAGGGGCTTGGTATAGCTGAGGACGAACTCAGGGCCTTCCAGCCCTTCTTCCTCAAGATAGACATGCCCTATTCGGTGATACGCGGAGAGGAATTCCCGGTCAAGGTCGCCATCTACAACTACCTGGACCAGCCCCAGCGCATCCTCGTGCAGATGGAGGAGGGGGACTGGTTTGACCTGCTGGATGACCCTGAGAAGACGGTGCAGATAGGCGGAAACAACCTTGGCGGGGCCGAATTCATGATACGGCCCACCAAGCTCGGCGTCAATGAAGTCGAGGTCTCCGCACGGGGACAGGAAGCTGCCGATGCCATGATCAAGACGCTTATAGTCGAGCCCGAAGGTATCGCCAGGGAAATCGTGGACAACATGGTCCTCTCTGGAGGAGACCATGAAACCGTAGAGACCTTCATACCGCCCTTTGCCGTTGAGGACTCAGGCCGGGTGTACCTGGCTGTGACCTCCAGCTTCCTGACGCAGACCATGGAGGGCCTGGAGGAGCTTATCCAGATGCCCTTCGGCTGCGGCGAGCAGAATATGATGATGTTTGCCCCCGACGTGTACATCACCAAATACCTGCAGGAGAGCGGACAGCTCAAGCCAGAGATAATGGCCAAGGCGGAGAAACTGATGATTACCGGGTACCAAAGGCAACTCACCTACCGGCGCAACGACGGCAGCTTTTCCGCCTTTGGACAGAGCGACAATGAAGGAAGTCTGTGGCTGACGGCCTTTGTCCTGAAAGCATTCTCCGAAGCCCAGGAACTCATGTACATCGATGAGAACCTGCTGGACCAGACAGCGGCGTGGATCACAGCGCACCAGAACAAGGACGGCTCCTTTGACCCGGTCGGTTTTATCCACCACCAGGAAATATTGGGGGGCATGAAGGGAAAGGACGCGCTTACTGCCTATACTGCCATTGCCCTGCTGGAGGCAGGAGAGAAGAGTAGCGCTGCCGGCGCGATCGACTATCTAGAAGGAAAGCTGCGTGGGATGGGTGACCCCTACACGCTGGCCATCACTGCCTGTGCTCTGGAGCTCGGTAAGAGTGCCAAATGCGATGATGCCTACGACATGCTCATGGACCTGGCCCAGGAAGACGAGGACGGGCTCTACTGGGGTGGTGCAGGCGACATCGTGCCCGGGGAGGAAGAGACGAGGGGCTGCAACTACAACCGGAGTGCCACTATCGAGAACACTGCCTACGCTACCCTCGCCCTGATAAAGCATGGGGATGCCTTCAACGCCGCACGGGCGGCGAAGTGGCTCGTCTCAAGAAGAAACGCCTACGGCGGGTTTGGCTCGACCCAGGATACTGTCGTGGCCTTACAGGCGCTCGTTGAGTATTCCACGGGTTCAAGGGCCGATGTTGACCTGAAGATAACCGTGGGCAGCGGTGCGGACGAGACGGAACTGACGATCACAGACAAGAACTTCGATGTCCTTCAGGTGATCGAGTTGCCGCTGAACCAGGAAGTTGCCATAGAGGCAAAGGGCAAGGGCGAAGCTGTTGCGCAGCTTGTCAGGCGATTCAACGTGCCCGAGGCCGAGGAGGAAGGGGAACAGATACTCCAGGTAAGCGTGGACTATGACAGCACCGAGGTCGAGGTGGACGACATGGTCACTGTCTCGGTGGAACTGACATTCGCGCCACCCACTCCCATGGAAGCCGGCATGGTGGTGCTGGACATATCCGTGCCGACTGGATTTGCCCCGGTGACCGAATCGATAGCCGAGGCAATCGAGACAGATGAGAGGCTGAAGCGCTACGAAGTTGCGGGAAGAAAGGTAATATTCTACATCGAGAACATGCTGCAGGGTGACCGGATATCCCTGAGCTTCAAGGTCAAAGCCATGTATCCCGTCAAGGCTAAGGGCGTCAGCTCGAAGGCCTACTCTTACTATAGCCCCGAGATAAGGAGCGAAACGCTTGGTGAGGCCATTACCGTAGGATAGCGCCCGGCCATCCTCATGCCACTGCTCGAGCTACGACGCCTGGCACCTTCCATCTTTGAACCCGTCGCGCGCATTCTGTCGGCATTGCCGCGTGAGATTCAGATGATCAAGGACCTGACCATGCCCGCCTGGCTCAAGCCACAGGTAAGCCCATAACCCACACCGACTGCTGCCTATCCTACACTCCCGCTATTTTCCCTATTCCCCGGATTCAGAGATACTCTCGAAGGCATTGTCCGTTATCCTCACGGCCATGTTATGCGGCAGTCCGTCTTTCGCCAGTTCGTCCAGCACCTTCTGCCTTGCCACCATGGCCTTCGTCGTCACTATCTTCATCGCCTCTTCCAGCGAAGCGTTAATATCAACATGCTCACTACTCAGTGGCTCTTGTGCTTTGCCTGTCTTGCTCCTGGACATGACCATATCTTCGAAGGCCCGGTCTGTCAGCTCAACGGCCATACTGTGTTGCAACCCATCTCTCGTCAACTCATCCGCCACTATCTGTCTCGCCGCCATGGCCTTCTTCGTCACTGTCTTCATCGCCTCTTCCAGCGAAGCATTAACATCGACATGCTCGCCACTTAGCGGTTCCTCCGACTTGCCTCTCTTGTCCCTGGATACGGCGATTTCTTCGAAGGCCTGATCCGCGAGCTCAACAGCCATACTATGTTGTAATCCATCTCTCATCAATTCATCGGCCACTTTCTGTCTCGCCGCCGTGGCCTTCTTAGTCACTATCTTCATCGCTTCTTCAAGCGAAGCATTGACATCGACATGCTCACTACTCAGCGGTTTTTGCCTCTCAGTCCTTACTTCCGTCTCTCGACCCCGTGAAGCCCGCGCGGTTGGCCCAGATAGGACCTCATATGCTCGATTGACCTTGGCCATCTTCAGGGTGGCGGTCGGGTCCCTAGACCTGTCTGGATGGTATTTCCGTGCCAGCGCCTTATAGGCCGCGGCGATGACTTCCGGC
>JADFUZ010000074.1 GCA_015222295.1 Chloroflexota bacterium
ATGGACCGGGAGAGCGTGGTCGTCATAAACACAACGAAAAAGCCGGGCGATTTCGACTTCTCTGAGCGGTTTAGGGTCGCCACGGTGGACGCAGCAGGCGTATCCATCAGGCATGGTCTTCTCGTGGGTGGCATCCCCATAATCAACACGCCGATACTGGGTGCCATGCCAAGGGTTTCCAAGATGGTGTCGCTAGAGTCCATTCAGGATGCCATTAGAGAGCAATGGAAAGGTAAGCCGGGAGAAGAGAATGCTCAAGCAGCCAGGGATGCCTATGAGTTGACGGAGGTGAACTTCTCATGAAATATGAAACCAAGACTACGATCTCCTACCCGACGGTCGGACCGGCGGGCAAGACCGGCACGTGGAGGGATTTCAGACCAGAACTGGATGAATCGAAGTGTAGCAAATGCCTGCTATGCTGGGCCCTTTGCCCGGAAGGGGCAATCGAGAGACTAGAGGACAACTCCGTCCTCATAGACTATGACTACTGCAAAGGATGTGGCATCTGCGCCAACGAGTGTCCAAAAGACGCTATTACTATGGCGAGGGAGGAATGAGATGACGGTGATGATGGATACCGGGAATCGCATTGCAGCGAAAGCCGCTCAGATGGCGAAGCCAGAGGTGGTGGCCGCCTATCCGATAACACCGCAGACCGTGATAGTGGAGGAAATCGCCAGATACGTCCAAAGCGGCCAGCTCGATGCGGAATACATCTGCGTCGAGAGCGAACACACCGTGATGACTGCGTCCATCGGAGCCAGCGCCACCGGCGTCAGGACTTTCACCGCAACTTCAGCGCATGGCCTGGCACTCATGCACGAAATGCTCCACTGGGCTGCCCTGGCGAGATTGCCCATTGTCATGGTAAATGTGAATCGCACCCTCGGGCCCGGCTGGAGCATATGGGCGGACGAGACCGATTCCGTGGCCCAGAGGGACACCGGTTGGATTCAATTCTACTGTTCGGGGAATCAGGAGATATTCGACACCGTCATTCAAGCTTTCAGGCTGGCGGAAAACAGGGAGATTCAGCTGCCTGTCATGATAAACTACGACGCCTTTATCCTTTCCCATACCTCCATGCCAGTGGAAATACCGGACCAAGAAGCCATAGACGAGTTCCTGCCGAAGTTCAAACCTTTCTGGCAACTGGACACAGACAACCCCATCACTCACGGAAATCTCGTTTCCGAGGATGACTACATGGATATCAGGTACGGCATGCATCTGGCCCACGAGAACGCTAAGAAACTGATACCGGAGATAGCCCTCGAATGGAAGGAGACATTCGGGACTTACCATGGAGGCCTGATAGAGGAATACAGATGCCAAGATGCCGAATTCATTATCATGGCTATGGGAGCCATCGGGGCCGAAGCAAAGCTGTCCGTGGACAACTTGAGGAGTGAAGGACATCGTGTTGGGCTGGCCAGAATAAGAGTTATCCGACCGTTTCCCAACGAAGAGATCCAGAGGATAGGGCGCGGCAGGACGCTGATAGTGGTGGACAGGAACATATCGGTTGGGTCTGGAGGAGCTGTCTTCACCGAAACCAAATCGGCCCTCTGCGGCCTCAATGACTGTCGGGTGTATGGTTTCGTAGCCGGGCTCGGGGGAAGGGACGTCACCTACGAAGACCTGGCGGACATGACCAGGAAGGTCATGAACAACGAAGCCAGCGAAACTGAGTGGTGGGACTTGAAGGAAACAGGAGGTGCATAGATGGCGCTGAAGAACCTGCCGAGAGAGGAGTTTCTGTTCCCCGGGGCGGCCGCGTGCCCTGGCTGTGTCGGCTGTCTGTCACTGCGCATTGCATTGAAAGCGCTGGGCAAAGAGACTATCCTGGTAATTCCAGCATCGTGCACAGCCTCTATCGAAGGCTACTTTCCCAAGACTCCCTTCAACGTTCCCGTGCTAACCATAGCGTTCGAAGCAGGTGCCGCCGGCGCATCCGGAGTGAGCGCCGCCCTGAAGCGCCTGGGAAAGGACGAGACGAACGTGGTCGTTTGGGCCGGGGACGGCGGCACATACGACATAGGAATCCAGGCGCTGTCCGGAGCTGTCGAGAGAGGGACACACTTCATCTACATATGCTACAACAACGAGATCTACTCCAATACCGGGATTCAGAGAAGCGGGGCCACCCCATTCGGGGCCTGGACCACGACAACATGGACGGGCAAGACAGAACACCGGAAAGACCTCCCGCGCATCTTGATGGCCCACGAGATTCCTTATCTGGCCACGGCCTCCGCGAGCTACGTGGAGGACCTGTTCCGAAAGGTCCAACGGGCCAAGACGATAAGAGGGTCGAAATACATAGAGATCCACATCCCCTGTGCGCCGGGATGGAGATTCCCCATGGACAAGACCATAGAGATAGGCCGACTGGCTGTCGAGACCGGGGCCTGGGCATTGTTCGAGTACGAGAACGGGGAACTGACGTTCAATGGCAGAAGTAAACGCATCCTCGAAGGGCAGGTTGAGCCAAAACCTATTGAGGACTATATGAAGACTCAGGGAAGGTTTCGTCACCTGTTTGAACCCAGAAGAGACGAAGAGCGCCTCACTGAAATCAAGAGACACCTGGAGTCCGACTGGGCCAGGTTCAGAAAACAGGTCCAATTGCAGACTGCGTGAAGAGAAAGACTGTCACTCCGCTCCACCGGCAAACCGGCAGACGAGTGCCGCAACGGGCATCTGCTTTTGTGGGCGTGCGGACCTATTCCTTCTGAGGAATTGTCGATAGCAAGGTCTTGACGGAGGCATAATGCCCCCCGTTCAAAGCAAGCGTCTGCCCGGTCATATAGCTTGAAGCATCAGACGCCAGGAACAGCGCCGCCCCCACCATCTCCTCAGGCTCAGCGATGCGACCCAGAGCCGTGTTGTCCTCAGTCCTCGCACGTATCACGGGATCACTCCACAACGCTGCGGATAGGCGAGTCTTGACTACGGCCGGCGCAATGGCATTCGCCCTGATACCGTACTGTCCCCACTCCTGAGCGAGGACCTGTGTCAGCATGATAACACCAGCTTTGCTAATGGCGTAGATGCCTCGGCCAATGCCGGGCCTAATTCCTTCTTCCGAGGCAATGTTGATGATGCTCCCGCCACCCTTATCCCGCATTATCTGGCCCACAGCCTGGCTCAGGAAGAAACAGGCCTTCAGATTCAATCCTATTATCACATCCCAGACTTTCTCATCCAGGTTGAATACCGAGTCAAATACGACGTTGGTTCCAGCATTGTTCACCAGCACATCAATGCGGCCGAATTCGCTCATAGTCTTCTCCACCACGCTATCGATTTCCGGCAAATGACGCACGTTGGCCGCCACGGGCAAAGCTTTCCTCCCCTTGCTCGTTATCTCCTGAGCCACGGCTTCCAGGTCCGGCAACTTGCGACTCGCAAGTGCTACATCAGCACCCGCCTCCGCCAGACCCAATGCAATGCTTCGGCCAATCCCCCGGCTCCCCCCGGTAACCAGGGCGACCTTCCCTCCCAGGCGAAACCTGTCCAGAAATGACTCTCCTCGCTCAGCGCTCATGAACCCTCCTTTTTCCTTAACCGTATAAGGGGCAGTCTGCGCTCCCTATTCGTCGGGCGGCTCTTCCTCTCTCATCAGGTTGCACCCGAAAGTCGGCCCTCTTTCCAGATCCTTCGTCTGGTCCAGTTCCTCGTCTATGCCGGAAAGATAACGGGCCACCTTCTTCCTCGCCTCGTAGTCATAGCCGATGTTCAGTGCAATTGTCTCCATAATCGGGGAGCCGCCGCCGTGGACTCCAGCGATTAGGTACCAGGCGGTCATGGGCGAAGCAGCCACGTTCTCCACAAACCTCCAGATGCGGTGCGAATCTTCAGGGGAAATCTTCGCGTTTCTGACGATGTACTTGTCCATGTAGGGCTTGGTCTCCGGATTGATGAACTCTTCTTCGAAAGGCAGAGTCACCGAGAGTCCGCCAGCTATCTCGGTCAGCATGTTGAATTCATGATAGATGCTTTCCCCCATCAGCCTTCGGCCCACGTTGGCGTATATGGCGTTGGGGAAGAATGTGCCCGACGAGGTC
>JADFUZ010000075.1 GCA_015222295.1 Chloroflexota bacterium
GAGTCAAGAATTGCCCCTGGTGGCGCTGAGACGCGCTACGAAGCTGTTGGTGGAATTGAGCGGCGGAAGAGCAGCGAGTGGCACCGTTGATGCCTATCCCGGGAGGATAGAGCCAAAGGTTATTCTTCTTTCCGCGGAGCAGTTAAGGCGGCTTTCCGCGTTGGCACTGAGCACTGCCGAGATGACGAGAGTCCTCGAGTCGCAGGGGTTTAGCTGTCGCGGCACTGAGTCATCCTCGGAAATCTCAGTGACTGCTCCCTACTGGCGCAGTGACATCAAGTGCACCGCTGATCTTGTTGAGGAAGTTGTTCGCACCATTGGCTACGATAAGGTTCCTATCACGCGACTCAGCTCTTCCCTGCCCGTACAGGAACCGGCGCCAATGCTCGACTTCATAGCAAAGCTGCGGGCCATCCTGGTGAGTTGCGGCTTTCAGGAAATCCTGACGTATTCCTTGACCAGTCTAGACAAGCTTCAGAAGCTGTCCGAACGGGTGCAGCCAAAGTCCGCTCTCCTCAAGGTAGTCAATCCGATGACGAAGGAGCAGGAATACCTGCGAACCAATCTGCGGGCCCACGTTTTGGCTACTTTGGCCGCGAACCAGAAACGTGAAGAAGGTGGCATAAGACTATTTGAGATTGGCACGGTTTTCTTGCCACGGGGACGGGGACTACCTAGAGAGAAGGAGATGCTTTGTGCTGTACTGAGCGGCCCGAGGGCAGAACTGTCCTGGCACGGCAATAGAGAACCGCTCGACTTCTTCGATGCAAAGGGGGTGGTGGAGAGTGTCTTCCAACAATTGGGGATGGAAGCGAGGTTCGAGGCAAGCGACGACGAGAGCTTGTTTCCGACGAGAGGAGCTGACGTGGACGTCGTGGGCGACAAAATGGGTATTGTTGGTGAAGTACACCCTAGAGTGGCACGGAATTTCGAGGTCTCTGGACCTGTTTGCCTCATTGAAATCGATGTGGAAACGCTGTTTGACAAAACAAGCGGGTCAAGGAGGTATCAATCTGTTGCACGATTCCCTGCCGTGATTCGAGATATCGCTCTGGTGATAGACGAGAATGTGGCTTTTGGGCGGGTGGAGAACGTAATCCGGAGCTTGCCCTTGGTCAGGAAGGCTGTTCTCTTTGACATCTACCGCGGCGAGCAGATACCTGAGGTCAAGAAATCCTTTGCTATAAGGCTCGTCTACCAATCGCCAACACACACGCTGACTGATGACGAAGTTGACGGGGTCCAAGAGCAGATGCTTCGCGGACTACGTGAGCAATTAGGTGCAACCTTGCGAACGTAGTTGCTCGCTCAGCAGCGTTCTTATTTCCTCGACCGCATTCCCTAGAGGCAAGAACTGGGGTTCTCTAGACCGCCGCCATTTGGCTTCTATGCTTTGTCGCTGCAGGGTGCGTGGGCTCAAAGTCAACCTTAGGGGGATGCCAATAAGGTCGGCGTCATTGAATTTGACGCCAGGGGATTCGTTGCGGTCGTCAAACAGCACCTCAACCCCTTCTTCCACCAATACCTGGTACAACTCCTCGGCGGCAGAGGCGACCTCAAGGCTGTCCAGATGTAGAGGGCAGAGATAGACCTGATACGGGGCAACTGAGAGCGGCCAGATAGCGCCTTTGTCGTCGTGACTTTGTTCTACTATGGCTGCCAGCAACCTGCCAAGCCCAATGCCATAGCAGCCCATGACGGTGGGTCGCGACATGCCACTGCTGTCCAGGAAGAAAGCATCCATTCTCTCGCTGATGAAGGTACCCAACTTGAATATGTGCCCCACCTCGATGCCAAGAGCAGAGGATAGCCTACCGGAACACCTCGGGCAATCATCTCCAGGGCGGGCCAGGGCGATGTCACTCATGAGTTGAGCTTGAAAGTCCCTGGGATAGTTTGCGTTCTTGACGTGGAATCCCAGCCTGTTGGCACCAGCAACGAAGTTAGAGCCAAGCGTTAGCGAATCGTCGGCGACCGTCTTGATCCCCGATATGCCGATGGGTGAAGCAAAGCCTGCCACTATGCCCGCTTCGGCCACCTCGCGCTCCGTGGCCAGCCGAAGCTCAGAACACTTCAGCAGGTTTCTGAGTTTCGTCTCATTGATATCCAAATCGCCTCGGATGACAGCGAACACGAACTCCCCATCGGCGGAATAGAACACCACCTTGAGTGTTTGGCTTGTTGGCACCGTGAGAAAGGTGGCCACCTCTTCTATGGTCTTAGCGCCTGGCGTCGCGACTTCTTCTAACGGGAGGGGCTGGCCCGCTGCGTTCCCGGCGAGAGCTTTGGCACTCCTGGCTTTCTCTGCGTTGGCAGCGTAGCCACAGTCGGGGCAGTAGATGACCTCGTCCTCGCCGCTTTCGGTGATAACCATGAACTCGTGAGACTCCTTGCCTCCTATTGCACCACTGTCTGCCTCTACCATCAATGCTGGTAGGCCTAGGCGAGCGTAGATGTTCCTGTAGGCTTGGGCCATGGTTTCGTAACTCTTGTCTAGAGCCGCTTCATCCACATCGAAGCTATAGAGGTCTTTCATAAGAAACTCACGGACTCTCAGAAGTCCGCCGCGGGGACGCGGCTCGTCGCGGAACTTGGTTTGTATTTGGTACAGTAGCAAAGGCAGGTCCCGATAGCTCTGCACATGCCTGCGAACAAGCTCACTGATTACCTCTTCATGAGTAGGCCCCAGAGCTAGCCTGTGTTCCTTCCTGTCCACCAGGGTGAATAGAGATTGGCCGAAAGCAGCGTCTCGGCCCGACTGCTGCCACAGTTCAAGAGGCTGTAGTGTTGACAGCCTCAGTTCCTGTCCGCCAGCTTTGTCCATTTCCTCCCTGATGATCTGCTCGATTTTTCTCAACACTCTCCAGCCCAGGGGCAGATATGAGTAGACTCCGGCGGACACCTGGGCGATCATGCCACTTCTGATAAGTAGCTGATGGCTTATGGTTTCTGCCTCAGTTGGTATTTCTCGCAGGGTCTTACCGAAAAACTTGGACAAGCGCATTTTCCTTTACCCTTTACTTTGGCCCTTCCTCGTCAAGGGATAGGGAGTCGACTTCTCTCATCAGGGCTTCTAATAGATTCCCTTCGGCCACGGTGCTTACCACCTCGCCCTTCCTGAATATGGCGCCTTTCCCCTTGCCTCCCGCAATGCCCACATCGGCATCTTTGGCCTCCCCCGGGCCATTGACCACACAACCCATAACTGCCACCGTTATCGGCTTGGCAACTTTCTTCAGGCACTGATTCACGGCCTCGGCGAGCGCAACCACGTCAATTTCAGCTCGTCCGCACGAAGGGCAACTCACCAGGGTGAGGCCGCGTTGGCGAAGGCCAAGGCTTTTGAGGATTTCGTATGCAGCGAACACCTCTTCACACGGATGGGCGCTAAGGGAAACGCGTATCGTATCGCCAATGCCCAGGTACAAGAGTATACCTATACCGATCGCGCTACGTATAGCACCAGCCTGGGCAAGTCCAGCCTCAGTGATGCCTAAGTGTAGAGGATAAGGCATCCTACCGGCAATCATCTGATAGGCCTGAGTAGTGGTACACACGTCAAAGGCCTTAAGTGAAACCTTGATTAGGTCAAAGCCCAGGCTCTCGAGGAGTTCTATTTCGTGCAACGCACTATTGACCATCCGCTCGGACAATGGGATATCAGTCTGCGGACTTGATGGCAGACTCCCGGCATTCACTCCTACTCGGATAGGTGTTGCCCTCTCCTTGGCCGCGGCTGCAACTCTGGCAATCTGCCTCTTGTCACGGATGTTGCCGGGGTTCAAGCGAAGTCCATCAACTCCTGCTTGCAACGCGGCCAAAGCTAACCGATAGTCAAAGTGGACGTCAGCGATGAGAGGCAAGGAACTAGCTCTCTTTATGACTGAAATACTCTCGGCAGCCTCCATGTCTGGTACTGCCACACGCATCAACTCGCAGCCACAGTCCTCCAGTTGCTTAATCTGGTGTATCGTAGCGGACGTATCCCGCGTGTCGGTCTTCGTCATGGACTGCACGACGATTGGAGCGTCACCTCCAACCATCACCTCACCGTACTTGAGTGGCACCGAGATTCGACGTCGGGTCATAGTCCGAAATTCCCGCCTGTGACTATGCGAAGGATGTCGTTGTACGTTATCAAGACCATGAGTGTGACCAACAGAGCTGTGCCGATGGTATAGGCTGAGCGCAGGGCGCGACGAGAAAGACGCTTTCCACGCCTGATTCCCTCAACAAGAGCAACCAGCATTCCTGCCCCATCAAGAGGCGGCACAGGAAGGAAGTTGAACAGGCCAATTCCCAGACTGATGAGGCCGGCCATGAATAGCACATTGCTGAAACCGAAGGATTTCACCGCTTCAACGGTCAATTGGCCCGCACCTATTGGCCCTACGAGCGCTCTACTAGGGTCCTCCTTCATGAGAGGCACCGAAGCTGCTATCAGCTCAGGCACACGGATGATATAGCTGCCTCCCACGTACAACGCTTTCCATATCGCGAGTCGCTCTTGTCCAACATGGGCTCCGTCCACCCAACTTAGCTCCATGCCCATGACTTGACGACCCGAGATGGGTTCCTTGGGGATACTGCTTTCAGTTATGGCTCCCCTCCTGAGTAGAACAAGACGCACCCTCTCTCCATCCTCAATGGAGTCCAGCGCACTACACATGCTCTCCAAACTGTATACGCCTTGTTCGTTGACGCTGAGGATGCTGTCTCCGGGCGAAATGCCAGCCTCGTCGGCGGCCGAACCTTGCTCTATTTGCTTGACCAAGTTCCTACAGAGCGTAACACCGATCGCTAACCGTCCCAGGTCAGGATTGAACTCCGGAATCAGGCTAAGCTCTCTTTGACCCTCATCCTCTTGCACGACCAGGGCTATCTCCTCTCCTCCTCTGCTCGAACTTATGATCTGCTGTATGTCTGCCCACTTACGAATACGTTCCCCCTCCACCTCGAGGATGACATTTCCTGGCTCAAGGCCTGCTGTCCCTGCTGGCGAGCCCTCGGCCACGGAGTACACCATGACTCCATCACCGACTATCACAGCTACTGGCAGCGCAAAGAAGGCGCTGAGGAGAACAAAAGCCAGAAGGATATTAGCCAGAGGGCCGGCAGCATAGATCGTGAACCGTTTCCATGCACTCTTGCTGGCCAAGCTTCCAGGAATGGATGGGTCATCCTCTGCTATGGACTTGACGAATGCTCCCACAGGTATGGCATTAAGCGAGTACACTGTCTCCCCGCGCTTGACGGCGAGGACTCGAGGCGGAATACCCAAGCCAAACTCCTCTATTTTCACTCCAGCATGCTTGGCAGTGAGGAAATGCCCGAGCTCATGCAGCGAGACCACAACAAACAGAGCCACAATGAAAGAGACAATGACTATGCCAATATTCATGTCCTATTTCGCTATTCCTGGATCGTTTACCGGTGTTCCCTTGTGTGGCCTGGGATGAGCTTCAGCATAACGAAGAGAGATCTGGTTAGCACGTTTCCTCGCCCAGGCATCGGCCTGTAGGATTGCATCCAGCGTAGGTCTAGCCACAGCCCTATGCTCCTCTAGTGTCTCCTCAACTATGCGAGCGATGTCAACGAAACGCGTTCGATGGGATAGGAAAAGCTCCACTGCCACTTCGTCAGCCGCACAAAGCACTGCGGGATAGGTCCCCCCCATTCTAGCCGCGTTCCGTGCCAGTGTGAGACAGGGGAACCGAGCCTCGTCAACGGATTGGAAGTTCAAAGCTTGCACCATGTGCAAATCAAGACGCGGCAGTTCGGTGTTGGACAACCTCTCAGGGTAACAAATGGCGTATTGAATCGGCAACCGCATGTCTGGAAAGCCAAGCTGGGCTTTCACACAACCGTCGGCAAACTCCACCATTGAGTGAACGATGCATTGAGGGTGGAGCAAGACTTCGATATTGTCAAAGGGGACAGCGAAGAGCCAGTGGGCCTCAATCATCTCCAGCCCCTTGTTCATCAGTGTCGCCGAGTCAATTGTGACCTTTCTACCCATCTTCCAGACAGGGTGCTGGAGGGCCTCTTGGGCTGTCACCTGTTCCAATCTGGCTGGGGAGAAATGATAGAACGGACCACCAGAAGCGGTCAGAAAGATCCTCTCGATCCTGGTTCTCTCTCCTCTTAGGCATTGCCAGACTGCACTGTGCTCACTGTCAATCGGCAAGATCTTTGCCCTGTGCTGTCTGGCCTCACGGAGGATGATTTCCCCTGCCATGACCAGGGTCTCCTTGTTGGCAAGGGCGACCGTCTTGCCTGCCCTCACGGCTGCCAGCAGGGGATACAGCCCTGACTTCCCGGAAGTGGCTATTACGACCAAGTCAACTTCAGGGTCGGTGACCATGCCTTCCATGGGTAAGAACTGCGCTGCGCAGCCAAAATCAGGCTCTGCCGAGCAAGAAAAGAGCCTGGGCTGGAACTCGTCGATCTGCCTGGCCAGAAGCTCGGTGTTCGTACCGGCAGCGAGGCCCACTATTTGGAATCTGGTGTTGAGAGCACGGATGATATCTAGAGTCTGCTGTCCAATGGAGCCTGTTGATCCCAGGATGGCTACCTTCTTTATCCTGCGAGGCATGTTGCATAATAGTATACCACCACTCCTACAAAGATGAGGCTGTCGAAACGGTCGAGAATGCCACCGTGCCCCGGAAGCAGCTTGCCTGATTGCTCTACTCCAGCATTCCGCTTAAGCAACGACTCAACCAGGTCGCCAAGCTGAGCAAACAGGCTCACAAGGCAGGCCAAGATGATAACCTGCCACCAGTCAAGGCGTGACGACCAGGAGAGGATAGGCATCTTGGATATGGCTAGGGCGGCTACAACTGCGCTCAACAGGCCACCCAAGGCTCCTTCCCAAGTCTTGCCCGGGCTTATAGCAGAGGCCAAGCGGTGTTTACCCCATGCCCTCCCCGCAAAAAAGGCACCTGTGTCATACGCAAAGGTCGTGAACATCGCGAGATAGACCCAGGCTCTGCCATCTGTCAACATCAACAAGCCAAGCCAGTAGCTCAGCATCCAGCCGACGTAGAGGACACCGGCTACGATCCAAGCCCAGGCACGAAAAGCCTCTTCTCGAGGCACAAGTCGGAGTAGCCACACCAGAGAGATCACGGTCGCGGCTGTAGTCGCCGCAGGCAGAACAGAGGCATCTTCATAGTGAGGATTCAGAGCGACAGCTAACGCCCAGAGCAGACCCACGCACATCAACGGGCGACTTTGGTCGAGGGTGGGAGACATGTGATAGAACTCGAAGCTGCCTATCAACACGACCGCGGCGACCAGAAAGGTAAACCAAGGGTCACCAAACCAGATAAGGAGGATGATGAACGGTATGCTCGCGACGGAAGTGATGGTTCTTTGCCTAAGCATACCCCATTGTAGCAAGTTTCAGTTCACTGCAGCCCCGAGGGCTGAGCAAGAGTCCAATCGCACATCGAGGCGGGGATAGCGAAGTTCTTGGCAGGACTCGAGATCATAGTTCCCTGATTTCCTTTTCTTTGTCTTGACCTATCTCGCTTGCCTTGTCTATGAAGCTATCAGTAATCTCGTCGATTCGCTTGACGCCACTACCGAGCTCGTCTTGAGATATCTCTTTGTCCTTCTCCAGTTCTCTTAGTTTCGTAATGCCTTCTCTCCTTATGTTCCGCAGTACCACTCGTCGTTCTTCTACTCTCTTCGATACCAGTTTCGCGAGTTCTTCTCGACGCTCTTCGTTGAGAGGTGGGACGGATACACGTACCACGTTCCCGTCATTTGAAGGGTTGAATCCTATGTTTGCTTTGAGTATTCCTTTCTCTATGCTCCGCAATGAACTGCGCTCCCACGGCTGGATGAGAATTAGGTTAGCCTCAGGTGCAGACACGCTGGCAATCTGGCGGAGCGGTAGAGGCGCACCGTGATAGTCAATCACGACATTCTCGACCAGAGACGGGATAGCTCGCCCGCTACGGATGGTAGCCAGTTCCCGGGCAAGGCCGTCGACGGCCTTTTGCATCTCCGCGGTTATTTTGATAGCTACTTCGTGCAACATGATCAGTTGCCAGGAAGGCGATGGCTGTGGTGGTTAGCTGCCAAGCTCGAATCTGGCGAATCGCGCTACTCTTATGTTCTCGCCGGTCTTTGCTATGGTTGCGGTGATAACCTCACCAACGGACTGGCTGGGTTCCTTGATGGAAGGTTGGAGGAGAAGGCAGACTTCCTGCGGATCCAATGCTGCATCTACTGGTATCTCTCCATCAGAGATATACTGAGGGCTGGTGGCAGCCACTTGCATCGCCAAGTCGTAGGCCAGGCGCTTGAACTCGTCAGTGCGAGCTACGAAGTCGGTTTCGCAATTTAACTCGACGAGCGCTCCTAATTTTCCGTTGTGGTGGACATAAGCTTCAATCACTCCCTCACCAGCAGCTCGCGCTCCTCGCTTTCGAGCTGTAGCAAGCCCGCGACGTCTCAGCATCTCGATCGCCTTCTCTATGTCTCCTCCTGTTTCCAGAAGAGCGTTCTTGCAGTGAAGCATGCCGGAACCTGTTCTACCTCGTAGCTCTTTTACGGCGGCACTTGATATCTCCACGCGAATGGCCTCCAGATTCACACTTCCGGCTCAAATGTATAGGAGCCCAGCATCTCGATGGGTTCTTCCGTTTCCGCAGGAAGTACCTCAGCCTCTTCCCCTTGTTCGGGGAGCTGCAAGCGTTTGCCTTCGACTACTGCGTCGGCTATCCTGGTACAAATCAGCTTGATTGTCTTGATTGCGTCGTCGTTAGCTGGGATAGGGTAGTCAATCTGGTCGGGACTGCAATTGGTGTCCACGATGGCTATGACGGGGACGTCCATCCTCTTCGCTTCAGCGAGGGCAATCTTATCCTTGATAGGGTCGGCGATGAAGAGAGCCCCAGGAAGCGCTGTCATTTCTTTGAAGCCGCCCATTTGCTCATTCAAGCGCGCGAGTTTCTTTTCTAACTTGACTCGTTCTTTCTTGGACAGGCTATCGAACTCGCCCTTTTCCTTCCCATCTTCCAGACGGACAAGGTAGTCAATCCGGGCCTGTATAGTGGCGAAATTGGTTAGCATACCACCCAACCACCTTTGGGCTACGTAATACATACCACATCTCCTGGCCTCTTCCTCCACCACTTGCTGAGCCTGTCTCTTGGTTCCTACGAATAGAACGGTCTGTCCTCTACCGGCCAAATCTCTAGCAAAGCTGCAGGCAGCATCCAGCATCGTGACCGTTTGCTCCAGGTCGATGATGTGGATCCCGTTACGCTGAGTAAAGATGTATTTCTTCATCTTGGGGTGCCAGTAGCTGGTGTGGTGGCCAAAGTGGGCACCCGCTTCGAGAAGTTCCTTTACTGTCGGATTCTCCATCGCATTTATGATGCTGAGTAGCTTGCCCCGTGAAGCTCGGCTAATTCTACACAACTAGCACGGTTCGTGCAACACTCTGTTGGAGCACACTGGACTCCGTACCCGCTACCAACGCTCTGCCAGAGCCCCTCTTTGATGGCGTCCCTGGCGGGATTCGAACCCACGACCCGCTGCTTAGAAGGCAGCCGCTCTGTCCGGCTGAGCTACAGGGACCCCACGTAAGTATATCATGATATGGGTCAATCAACGGAGATGGAACAGTCCCAGCATCCTTCAGGGAACTCATGCTACGTTCCACGGCAAGCATTCTTCTCTGGAGGAAGTGACAATCAGTCGCGGCGAACACAGCCACCACTTGCCCGCTGTGCGGGGCCCCTTCTAGTGGTCGCTGGCTCCCTTATCCAGTTTCGGCCCGTTTGCTCCCATTTCTTTGGCCTCAGGACCGCCGTCTTTCCCTTTCCTAGAATCAGTTATGTAGAAGCCCGATCCTTTGAACACTATTGGCACTGGGGAAAAAAGGCGACGGGCAACTCCACAGCAGAGAGGGCAGGTGGCTATCGGCTTATCACTGAATCTCTGCTTGAAGTCGAAGCAGTGACCGCAGCTCGCACATTCATACCGATATGTAGGCATTCATGACTCCCCTCAGGGCGTTATTGGCTAGCAGACACGATTTCCTCGCTAGGTGTTTCTTCCGTGTTCGTCTCAGTGACTCTAAACTCGCCGCTCAGGCCGAGAGTCCCTATTTCAAATGGCGGTTGGTGTGCCTGCAGTACGTGCTTGTCCCAGCAATAAGCGTGCACGAAGACGCCACAGGAACAATGGAAAACCGCTCTGGCAAGAAGCAAGGGATTCCCGCAAACGGCACAGTTCATTTGGCACCTCCAACAGTTAGCACTCTTAGGGCCGGACTGCCAATTATATTGGAGCGAGCTCGGATAATCAAGTGGCCGGCAAGGTTCGGTGACAAGGGGGTGGCCGCGGTTGACATGAAAACGCTCCAGCAACTATCATTGAGCACACTGAAGTGCTGTGCTGCCTTCACCCTGGTGTGGGAAGGATTGCCAGGACCTGGGCTTTCAACTCCGACCCCTCTTGATTCACGTTGTTGACAGACACAGCACGCTGGCCAACGAGGTGCAGCTAACGGAGAAGCAATGCAGAAGAAGGACGTTGTAGACGTAGAGGTTGGTGGGAAACGGATATTGCTGAGAGTCGATTTCAACGTGCCTCTCGATATGAGCACAGGTGCTATCAAGGATGACAGCCGCATCAGAGCTTCGCTGCCCACTATCAAGTACCTTCTTGACCACAGGGCCAAGGTGATCCTGTGCTCTCATCTCGGCCGCCCAGGGGGCAGAGTAGATGAGGGATTGCGCATGAAGCCGGTGGCTCAGCACCTATCGCAGCTCATCAATTTGACCGTGGACGTAGCGCCTGATTGTGTGGGGTCGGAAGTCGAAGAGAGGACAAGAGAATTGAGGGAAGGCAGTATTCTCTTGCTGGAAAACCTGCGGTTCCATCCCGAAGAAGAGGCAAACAAGGCTTGGTTTGCGCGCGATTTGGCCCGGCTGGCGGATATCTATGTCAATGACGCGTTCGGCACAGCTCACAGGGCCCACGCCTCTACGGTAGGTGTAGCCAAGCACCTTCCGGCGGTCGCTGGCTTCCTAATGGAGAAGGAACTGGTGGTGATGTCGGAGCTTCTGGGAGCCCCAAGGCGTCCTTTCGCTTGTGTCATAGGTGGTGCCAAGGTGAGCGACAAGATGGGACTCATACAGAACATGTTGAGAAGGGTTGACATCCTACTCATCGGCGGCGGCATGGCAGCTACTCTGCTGAAGGCACAAGGCTATGAAGTAGGACGCTCCTTGGTGGAAGATGACAGGTTGGACCTGGCCAGGGAGTTGCTGACGGATGCGAGGGAGCAGAAGGTCGCAATGCTACTGCCCGTGGATGTCCTCGTAGCCAGGGAGATCAAAGCCGAAGCTGAATCTGAAATCGTGCCCATAGCCAATATACACCCAAGTTCGCAGATTGTTGACGTCGGGCCCGAGACAACCGAGCTTTTCTCCAGGCAGTTGGTGAAATGCCAGATGGTCATGTGGAACGGGCCGATGGGCATTTACGAGATACCTCGGTTTAGTGAAGGAACACGATCCCTTGTTAGGCTTCTTTCCACTCTTACGGCCATTACTGTCGTGGGTGGGGGTTCGAGTGCCGACATAGTTCGAGAGATGGGGCTAGGAGAGAAGATGACTCATGTCTCCACAGGTGGTGGTGCTACGCTGGAATTCCTGGAAGGGGCCACGTTGCCCGGTGTTGAAGCCCTTCTGGACAAGATGTGAATGAACGAAAGAGAATCCCGGACACCCCGGCTCTCGGAAAGAAAGGTGGGAAGTTGCACTCAAAGCGTGTTCCATTAGTCGCTGGCAACTGGAAGATGAACACCACCCTCGTCCAAGCTACAAGTCTGGCTCGTAACATGCTGGGCGAGCTTGATGGTGTGAACGGTGTGGAAAAGGTGCTCTGCCCCCCGTTCATTTCTCTGGCTGCGGTACATGAGGTGCTCAGAGGCTCGTCCGTCAAGCTCGGTGCCCAGAACATGCACTTCGAGGAAAAAGGAGCTTACACTGGCGAAGTATCTCCTGCGATGCTCGCTGGGCTGTGTGAATTTGTTATTCTGGGACATTCGGAGCGACGCCAGCACTTTGGTGAAACCGACCAGATTGTCAATAAGAAGATAGTATTGGCTCTGAAGAACAAGCTTAGGCCCATCTTGTGCATCGGCGAACGGTTGGAGGACAAGAAGTCCGGAAAGACAGAGGAGATCATCGCCGGGCAGATTGCCGGGGGCTTGGACAGCGTTGACGCCACTCGTGAAATCGTGATTGCCTACGAGCCAGTATGGGCTATCGGCACGGGTATATCAGCCAGCGGGGAGAAGGCGGCGGCTACCATCGGGTTCATCCGTCATGCTGTGGGGAGACTGTGGAATAGCAATGTAGCGCAGGACCTCGTTGTACTGTACGGCGGTAGCGTTACCGGTAGCAATATCGCTGAGTTCATTTCCTACCCCGAAATCGATGGCGCTCTGGTTGGCGGTGCTAGTCTCCAGCCCAGCGAATTCGTCAGCATTGTCAGCCAGACAGCAGCAATCAAAGGGGGATCCGCTGGCTCCTAGTGTTGCTGGGTGAAGCAAAGGGCGTTATGAGATGCCTTATTGCTATCGTTGGGCCGACCGCAGTGGGCAAGAGCGATCTAGGTCTTCGCTTGGCCCAGTGCATTCAGTTGGAGATAGTAAACGCTGACAGTCGCCAAGTTCGCCGCTATATGGATATTGGCACCAGCAAGCCTAGCCCAGCCCAAAGGGCATTGGTTCCTCACCATCTCATCGATATTGTCAATCCTGATGAAGAGTTCAGTCTCGCTACGTATTGCAGCTTGGCCAAGAATGCAGTTGAAGGCATCCAGCGACGGGGTAGATTGCCTCTACTCGTAGGGGGCACTGGCCTGTATATATGGTCCTTGGTCGAAGGATGGAGCATACCTCGCGTGCCACCTGATTACCACCTGAGGCGTCAACTAGAAACTCGGGCGAGAAAAGAGGGCAGCCCAGCACTCCATGAGGATCTAAGGCAGATCGACCCCGTGGCGGCAGCATCAATACATCCGAACAACGCACGTCGTATCATAAGGGCCCTGGAAATCCATCAGACAACAGGGCTCCCTCCTTCGCAACTGCTACGGAGCAGGAAAACACCGAGTTTTCCGACTCTTATCATTGGCTTGACGCTGGAAAGGCGTGAGCTGTACAGGAGAATTGACCGTCGTGTTGATAGAATGCTGGAGGCCGGACTGGTTGAGGAAGTAAGAGGAATAGTGGAGAGGGGATATGGGCTTGACTCGCCTTGCATGTCTGCAATAGGTTACAGGGAAGTTGGCCAATTCCTTCGAGGTGAATTGGATCTGCGCACGGCCACGGAGCGCATGAGAGTTAATACCCATCGTATGGCTCGTCGGCAGTACGCTTGGTTTCGCCTTCACGATGCAAGAATCCACTGGTTCGACGCTGCTGAGAGCAAACTCGATGGGGAGGTGATAGACTTATGCCGAGAATTCCAAGTCCACGGTGCATCTGACAGAAAGGAACAGCAAGAAAGCAGCGAGGCAGCGTAGTATGCAGTTCTCCAAGCTCCACGGAACAGGAAATGACTTCATTGTGGTCGACGCCAGAGACAAGGAGCGAGACTGGTCAGCTCTGGCTCGGGTAATGTGCCGGCGCCGTTTTGGAGTGGGGGCTGACGGGTTGATCTTGGTGCAGGATTCGAAGGTGGCTAACTTGGGAATGCGAATGTTCAATCCTGATGGCTCTGAAGCTGAGGCCTGTGGCAATGGCTTGAGATGCTTCGTCAAGCATGCTATCGAGAGGAGGATGGTTGCCAGATCGGCCTTGACTGTGGAAACCCTGTCGGGCGTGCGAAATGCTGTGGCTCGTGTGTCTGAGGGTGAAGTTGCGCACGTTGAGATAAGCATGGGCCTGCCTCGATTCCAACCTGAACTGATCCCCATCGAAACGGCAACTGACGAGATACCTATACTAGATTACCCCTTGGACGTTGGAGATGAGAAACTGGCTCTATGTCTGTTGTCCATGGGTAATCCTCACGCTGTGAGTTTTCAATTTGAGCCAGTGGCTGGTTTCCCCCTGAACAGGGTGGGGCCTCTGGTAGAAAACCATTCTCTATTCCCGCAAAGGACGAATTTCGAAGTGGCGAGGACTCTGAGCAGGGGAAGGGTGGAAGCTAGAGTCTGGGAGCGGGGCGTGGGAGAGACTCTCGCCTGTGGTAGTGGCGCTTGTGCTATAGCTGTGGCTGGACATTTGCTTGGCTACGTGGACAAGGAAGTCGACATAATGCTCCCCGGTGGGGTGTTGACGGTCTCCTGGGATGGAGTGGGGGAGCTTGTCTTGGGTGGTTCGGTGGAGGAGGTTTTCACCGGGCAGTACTTGGATTAGAGGAGAAGATGGATGAATCTGGCTACGAGGGTTGAGAAGTTGGCTCCGTATCTCTTTGTGGATATCACGAAGAAGATCGTTGAGAAACAGGCCAGGGGAGAGGATGTCATAAGCTTCGCCATTGGCGATCCTGATATGGCTACGCCGTCTCACATCATTGAACGCATGTGTCAGGCAGCGGCTGATCCGGTGAACCACCGTTATCCTGAGACCATTGGCTTACCTGAATTGCACGGGGCGATTGCTGAGTGGTACGAAAAACGATTCAAGGTTGTCTTGAACCCTGAGACAGAGGTGCTGCCGCTGATTGGCTCTAAGGAGGGGATTGGCCACATGTCGTTGTGTCTGATCGACCACGGGGATATGGCGTTGGTGACTGACCCCGGGTATCCTGTGTATTCGATGAGCACGATAATAGCTGGCGGCGTGCCTCACTTCATACCCTTGAAAGAGGAGAATGACTTCTTGCCTGATTTTGACAGCATATCCGACAACGTGGCGGCCAAGGCACGAGTCATGTGGCTGAACTATCCCAATAACCCAACGGGGGCTTCGACTGACGTCGGCTTTTTCGAGAAGGCAGTGTGGTTTGCCCGAAGGCATGATCTGGCCATTTGCCACGACAATCCCTATAGCGAGGTCTTCTTTGAAGGTCTCGAGCCACCGAGCTTCTTGCAAGCCCCTGGAGCCAGAGAAGTAGGGGTGGAGTTTCACTCTCTGTCGAAGACGTACCACATGACGGGGTGGCGCATAGGCATGGTTGTAGGAAATCCGGCTATGATAGATGCTTTGTTCCGAATCAAGTCTAATCTGGATTCGGGTATTCCGCAGGCGATCCAGCAAGCTGCAATAGAGGCTTTGCACGGGCCGCAGGAGTGCATCGCTGAGCACAACGGCATCCTGCAACGCCGGCGAGACAAACTGACAACAGCGCTTGCCCAGGCGGGTCTTGGCGTCAAAGTCCCAAAAGCTACGTTTTTTGTTTGGGCCAAGATTCCCCCGGGACATAGCTCCGTGGATTTCACCAAGAGACTGCTGGATGAAGCTGGAATAGCTGTTACTCCAGGCATCGGTTACGGGCAAGAAGGAGAAGGTTACATTAGATTGTCTCTGACCATCCCGGACGACCGTTTGGAGAAGGGAATAGAGCGGTTGTTGGGTTGGTGCCGGGGAGGACGTTGATGTCGCGCGTTCTCAGCCCAATAATGGAGAGTTGCGCCGTATCTCAATCGAGCGCAGGAGGAATGCATAAGACCGACAGTCCTTCCCACTGAGGATAACACAGAGTCGGCTTTCGTCGTGGGGGTCGAAAGCAGGACACGTGAGCATGAATGGAGGCTCGAGGATTCGCTGCGAGAGCTATCGTTCTTGGCGGAGACGGCGGGCGCGAACGTGGTAGGCATGTTGACTCAGAAACGGGATGTGCCTTCCAAAACCCACTACATGGGCAAGGGGAAGATTGCGGAACTTGTCAGCCTCAAAGAGCGGTATCAATACGATGTCGTGGTTTTTGACGATGAGCTGTCTCCGAGACAGCAACGAAACCTTGAGGAGACGCTGGAGACGAAGGTTATCGATCGCACGGCTCTAATTCTAGACATATTTGCCAAGCAAGCGCGAACGCATGAGGGAAAGCTTCAGGTCGAATTGGCTCAACACCAGTATCTTCTCCCTCGTCTTGTGGGGCAATGGAGCCACCTTGAGCGACTTGGTGGTGGGATTGGTACCAGAGGTCCTGGCGAGTCACAGTTGGAGACTGACCGACGCCTCATCCGCAAACGGATCAATCGACTGCAGCGTGAGATTGAGGATGTAAGGCGACATCGGGCTCTCTATCGAGAAAGGCGCAAAGAAGGTGGAGTGCCAATAGTGGCCCTGGTGGGATATACGAACGCTGGCAAAAGCACTTTGTTCAATGCTTTGAGTAAAGCCGGGGTAGTTGTTGAAGACAGACTGTTCTCCACTCTCGATCCTGTGACGCGCCGCTTGAGCCTACCGGGCGGGTGGTGGTGCTTGATTACAGACACAGTTGGCTTCATCCATAAACTGCCTCCGTCGGTCATCGCAGCTTTTCGCGCTACGCTGGAGGAGCTTGGTGAAGCTGATCTACTCTTGCACGTGGTAGATATAGTGCACCCGAATGCAGCTGGTCAGTGCCGGACTGTAGAGGACATACTCGGCGACCTGAGTCTCCAAGACAAACCCAGGATAACCGTATTCAATAAGTTGGATTTGGCTGTGCAGGGCGAACAAGAACTGGGGACTCTCAAGACTGTTCCCCGCCTTGAGGAAGCAATCGTGCTGCCGGATGGAAACATAACTCTTGTTTCCGCGATTAGAGGCTGGGGCATAGGAGATCTTCTCAGCAAGATCAGTACCAACATCGGAACCCGTCCCCTCGAGACGTCTTCACGAGCTGTCTGAAATTCGTATCTGGCTACTGATAGATGTGACAGGAGCTGCACTTGAACTACGTTGAAGTTCTGGAAGACCTTATCTCGATTGATACGTCTATGCCGCCGGGTTTGAATTACGATGTGGCGATCAACTATCTTCAGCCGTTGTTTGAGCAGGTTGGCTTTGAGACGAAAACAATAGACATTCCCAAGGAACATGCTGAAGGAAGGGAAGGGAGGGTCAACCTCATCTGTCATAGGTCAGAGCCGGGGAGACCCCGCTTGATTCTCTATTCTCACGTTGATGTAGTGCCGGCGGAGGGATGGGATGCCTTCAAGCCCAGGACAGCGAGCGGGAGAATCTATGGGAGGGGAGCCGCCGATATGAAAGGAGCAATTGCTGCGTTGCTTCTTGGGCTGGAAGCCCTGAAAGGCAAGCCCTTGAGATATGATACTTCGGTGATGGTGACCACTGACGAAGAAGTAAGCCAGGCGAGCCAGATTCGATACCTGGCCCAGTTCTTGCAGCCTCTCCGTCGATCTGCCGTTCTTAGCCTTGATTCCAGCTTTGGTTACGTGGCGATAGCCAACCTCGGAGTATTGCAGATGGACATCAGGGTCAAGGGGAAATCGGTTCACTCCGGACTGTCCCATTTGGGCGTGAACGCCGTGGAGAAAGCGAATCTCTTGATCAAAGCTCTTCTTGATGTCAAGAATATGGTGGTTGAGAGGAAGTCGGCCATTGATGTTCATCCTAGCACGGGGATTGCCAAAATGGAGCCAAGGTTGAATATAAATCGGGTAGAGGGAGGCCTAAAGGTCAATATTGTCCCTGATCAATGCCTGATTTCCTTGGATCGACGGCTGATCCCCGAGGAGAACGTGGAAGATGCAGAGAGAGAACTAATGGATGCCCTGTTCTCCGTTGAAGGAGTGGATTGGGAAGTGGAGAGGGTTTTCAAGATTCCCACCGTTCCTCCCTGCCAAGACCCTGTTGTTGACGAGTTGGCTCAGACACTTGGGATGGTTGCGGGCCAGGGAGGGAAATTTGGCGAAATGATATCTGGAGACCTGCCTTATGTTGCGACCACCGAATGGGGAGCCAAGGAATTCGGGTTAGGAGTGATTAGGTCCGAGTGCAACATCCATGGCAAAGACGAGTTTGTCTATCAGAAGGATATTGAATGTCTAGCCGAAGTGATCAATCGCTTTCTCTCAGCCGCCTGAGGGGAGCTTGGATGGTCTTGGTAGCCAGGGGGCAGCTAAATAAGGAGGAAGGCAATGTGGTATTGTGTTTTGATGCTATAATGGGAAGACGGATATGTGCAGGGGGTGAACATGGCCAAGGGAACAAGGATAACTGTAGATTTGGGAGACGAGGAGCTGCTCAAGGGAATCAAATTCGCTGCTGTGGAGCAAGGCAAGCCAGTCCGGCAGATTGTGATCGAAGCGCTGGAGCAATGGCTTGAGAGGACGAAGAGTTCAGGGAGCAAGGACTTTCAAGCTATGATCCGGGCGCTGAGTGATTACCGGAAGGATGTTGGGCAAGCCAGTGGTTGAGGATGAGGGACTCAAGCTGATGATAGGGATGCTGTGATGTGAATCCTGGCAACAAGAAGATCGAGACAATGGAAAAGGAGGACGAATGAAAATCGTGCGTTTTGCAATCGAGAGGGCAATCAGGTACGGGGTGCTTGAGGGTGACAAGGTTAGAGTGATAGCAGGAAGGCCCTATAGTCAGCTGCGTGAACCCCAAGCTAAGTTGAGGCTGGGTGAAGGCACGTACAGTCTGGCGGATGTGAAGCTTCTTGCGCCGTGCCTTCCCTCCAAGATAGTGGCGGTGGGACTCAACTACAGAAAGCATGCCGAGGAAAGGAAGTTGCCTATACCTGACCATCCACTAATTTTCCTGAAACCGCCGAGTTCGGTGATAGGAACAGAGGATAATATCATCTATCCCAGCGTATCGAAGCGGGTGGATTATGAAGGCGAGATGGGTGTCGTAGTAGGGAAGAAAGCAAAGGCAGTGAAGAGGGTTCGAGCGAGAGAGTACATTCTAGGTTACACGTGTGTCAATGATGTTTCTGCGCGACAGGAAATGGCCGACGATGGTGGGCAGGTGACGCGTTCAAAAAGCTACGACACCTTTGCAGCAATAGGACCGTGCATTGAGACTGAGATTTCCCCTGATGACCTCAGGCTTGAGACGTGCCTCAATGGCGAGGTCCTTCAATCTTCGCGGACGAACGACCTCATCTTTCCCGTCGATGTGCTGGTGGAGTTCGTTTCAAGTATAATGACGCTCCTGCCTGGCGATGTCATTTCTACAGGGACTCCTTCGGGCACAGGAACTCCTGAGGGGCCAGGACCGATGAAGCCTGGTGACATTGTAGAGGTCAAGATTGAGGGCATAGGCACCCTAAGGAACTATGTAGTGGAGCAGGGACTGAGGTAGGGAGGATAGCTATTCTGATCGTTGGTCCAGGCGCGTTGTAGAGGAAGATGGCGTTGTGGGACTACCTGCGGAATCGTACAATTGGAGTGGGAGTCTGAGAAGGTTGTCGTATTGGCCACATGTCCGAGTATGAGACCGTAGGTCTGAAGCCGAGCGCTGAGCCTGCACGGTTCAGGGCGCGTGACTTGGGACTTGAGACTGGGATATACCTCCCGGGTGATCACAACGCAATAACCGATGTACCGGGAGTTCTGGTGGGGCAGAAAACGGTATGGAAAGACCCACCTGAGGTGCGCGACGTTTCTCACAGAGTCAGATCGGGTGTCACAGCAGTCCTCCCTCATAGTGGCGACATGCTCAGGCGAAAGGTGCCATGTGGGATCTATCTGGGCAATGCTTTTGGAAAGCTGACCGGGTATACGCAGGTGAAGGAGCTGGGCAGCATTGAGACTCCTATCTTGTTGACAAGCACCCTGAATGTTCCGAAAGTTGCTGATGCGTTGATAACCTACGTGCTCCAACTGGCGGGCAACGAAGAGGTCAGATCAGTGAATCCAATAGTAGGGGAGACCAACGATGGTGATCTCAGCGATTGCAGATCTAGACCGGTGCAGGCGCAAGACGTGGTCGATGCGCTGATGGGTGCCAGAGGGGGGCCTGTGCTCGAGGGTTCTGTAGGGGCTGGCACTGGTACCTGTTGTCTGGGGTGGAAGGGAGGCATTGGGACTGCATCAAGGATATTACCACCCAAGGGAGCAGGGTATACTGTCGGCGTGCTGGTTCAGACAAATTTCGGAGGGCTTCTGACGGTGAACGGGGCTGCAGTTGGCAGAGAACTGGGCACGTTTCCATATCGCGGTAATGTAGCTCAGCAAGACGGCAGTTGCATGGTCATAGCTGCAACGGACGCCCCTCTATGCTCTCGCAATCTCGAAAGGTTGGCCAAGAGAGCAATGCATGGTCTGGTCAAATGTGGCTCATCTGGCAGTACCGGAAGCGGCGACTATGCAATAGCATTCTCAACAGCTTACACCGTGCCCTATGATGGCCCGGTGGAGTTTCTCAACGAAGCTGCCGTGTCGGCGCTATTCTTGGCCGCTCAGGAGGCCAGTGAGGAAGCAGTACTGAATTCAATGCTCAAGGCCACGACGGTTGTTGGTAGAGATGAACACTGCTCTCGTGCTATTCCCCTGGAGCATGTGATAGGGATTTGTGATAGGCACGACGTTCTGTTCGCACACTCAAAGCTGCCTCCCTGGGCACCGACCAGCAGGGAAGGGAGCCTCGAGGACTGCGGCGGGAGGCTCGAGGCGCTCGTGGAGCATGTCTCGTGTGCTCAGATTCCTGACGGTACGAAGTCGAGCTTGCTGGGGACGCTCAATGGGGCAAGGAAGCAGAGTTCTGAGGCGTTGATGTTCATACGCGAAGCGAAGGAAGAGCAGGCCAACAATGCGTTGCGGACGTGTTCGAAGATGATAGAGACTGCGAGGAGTCAGGTCATGCGTGATGACGGAATACCCGAACCGTATGCATCTCTGTTCGTTTCGCACGCGAATTTGGGAACATGGGTCTGCGAGAAAGCTGGAGCAACACGTAGTAGCAGATAGGAAGCTTAGGGAGGTAGGAAATGGCGCTAGCGGAGATTACCGTCATCCCTTCGGGGACGAAGAGCCCGTCGGTCAGTAAGTATGTAGCCGGGGCAGTCAAGATCCTGCAACAAGAAAAGGGCATAGAGTATGAGATAACTTCGATGGGAACAATCGTTGAGGCCGACTTGAACACAATCCTAGTGGTGGCAAGGAAGATGCACGAAGCAGCCTTCGCTGGAGGGGTTCAGAGAGTGATGACTCTTCTGAAGATTGATGACCGAAGAGACAAGGCTTTGAGCATGAGAGGCAAGGTGGAGTCGTTGATGGTGCAGTTGGAGAAGTAGGGCTACTGTCTTATGCTCCGGTCCGCATTTTGCGCTGCTGGTAAGCACGATGTTAGAATGCGCAGCATCACGGAATGGCAATTTATCGAGTCTGGTTCCTTCGTTTGACTTGTCCTGCGCAAAAGGTTTATCGTTCCTGTGGTTTCGCAAGCGCATCTCGAGGTCAGGATGGGCTCACTATCGGTGGGTGCTATGAGGATCTTATCAGAGAGCGGTAGACGTTAATGTCATCAACCGAATACATGGAGTGCGCTTTGTCCTTAGCTGGGTTGGCTACAGGATATGCCAGCCCCAATCCAGCAGTGGGGGCTGTGGTTGTCAAGAAGGGAACTGTTGTCGGCATGGGGTACTCTCAGCCTGCCGGGTCAGACCATGCTGAAGTTGTGGCGCTTCGGCAGGCTGGCGACATGGCGCGCGATGCGACCATGTATGTTACTCTGGAACCTTGCTGCCATTATGGGCGTACCCCACCTTGCACTCAGGCCATAATCAATGCTGGCATCTTGGAAGTCCACATAGCGTTGCTTGATCCCAATCCGTTGGTGTCTGGGCGTGGGGTGGTGGAACTCAACGGGGCGGGCATCAGGACGTTCGTGGGGGCATATCAGCAGGAGGCCTACCAGATAAACGAGGCGTACATCAAGTTCATCACTACTGGCCTACCTTTCGTTATCACCAAGTTCGCCATGAGCCTCGATGGCAAGATCGCCACCAGGACAGGGCAGTCGAAGTGGATAAGCAACGAAGAGGCGAGGACCTATGTGCATGCATTGCGGAACACCGTCGACGCGATAATGGTAGGAGTGAATACCGTGATTGTTGACAACCCGCAACTGACTTGCCGATGCCGGTGTGATAAAGGTGGCAAGGCAAAGAAGCAGCCTATGCGTTTGGTCGTTGATAGCAATGGGAGAACACCATTGGAGGCTGATGTCTTCAGGCAGCCGGGAAGAACGCTGCTTGCGGCTGTTGAACCTCTGGATGAGGAAAGGAAGGGGAGGCTTGCTGAAATTGGAGTCCAGGTACTGGAACTGCCAGCAGAGAAGGGGCAAGTGGATTTGGAAGAGCTATTGAAGCAGCTCGGTCAGTTGGGCGTAGTTACCCTTTTGGTAGAAGGAGGAAGCGAGCTCTTGGGGTCGCTTTTCGACCGTAGCCTGGTAGATAAGGTACTGGCCTTCATTTCGCCAATCATAATTGGTGGGGGGCAGGCTAGGAGTGCGGTCGGCGGCTGTGGCGTTGATAGAATAGTGGAAGCGTTATGCTTGGAGCGTGTCAGTTTCAAGAGCTTTGGTGACAACATACTGGCGAGTGGGTACGTGGCGAGGGGAAGCGCGCGCGAGTAGCATGTTTAGTGGAATAGTGGAGGAGATTGGCGTGGTCCAGGAAGCATCTCCAGCGTATTTGGTTATCGAAGCTGTGAAGGTGCTTGAGGGTGTAGAGGCAGGCGACAGCATGGCTGTCAACGGCGCGTGTCTGACAGTGACCTGTCTGAGCGGTGGCGGCTTCCGAGCCGATATTATGCCGGAGACACTGCGCTGCACTAATCTTGGTGGACTTCACTATGGTGATAAGGTGAATCTGGAGAGAGCAATGCAACTGGGTGCACGTCTTGGTGGTCACTTGGTGCTGGGCCACGTCGACGATACTGGGCGTGTAGTGTCCGTGGTCGCCGAAGAGGCTGCGCGTATCATGAGGATTTCGGCTCCTGCAGCGGTCATGCCCTACGTAGCCGGCAAGGGGTTCATCGCCGTCGATGGCACCAGCCTTACGGTTGTTAGCGCGGGCGATTCCTCTTTCACGGTTTCTCTGGTGGCGCATACCCTGGCGTCGACCACATTGGGTCATAGGAAGCCGGGGGACGAAGTGAATCTGGAGGTGGACGTTGTAGCCAGGTATCTGGGACGCATCAACGGGCACAGGAGCCAGGGATTGACCCTTGAGTCTCTCGAGGCAGACGGATTTGCAAGAAGGGGAAGCTGAACGGTGTTCGCGACTATCCCGGAAGCGATTGAAGATACAAGAGGCGGGCGGTTCGTCATTATCGTTGATGATGAAAATCGTGAAAATGAGGGCGACCTGGCGATAGCAGCCGACAAGGTTACTCCCGAGGCCATAAACTTCATGGCCAAGGTGGGGCGAGGGCTGATTTGCCTGCCCATCAACAGGCAAAGGCTCGACGAACTGGGCATACCCCTGATGGTTCAGGACAACACCTCGAGATACTCTACTGCGTTCACAGTATCTGTTGAGGCGAAGCGCAGAGTGACCACCGGGATTTCCGCTTACGATCGGGCGCAAACGATAAGGACAGTGCTCGATGCCAACAGCAAGCCAAGCGATTTAACTCGCCCAGGGCATGTATTCCCTATCCGAGCCAGAGACGGGGGCGTATTGGTCCGGGCGGGTCATACTGAAGCTATCGTTGACCTGGCCAAGTTGGCTGGGCTCTACCCGGCTGGAGTGATATGTGAGATTATGAACGACGACGGCACGATGGCCAAGCTGCCTGAACTGGAGACCGTGGCCTCGGACTATGGTTTGAAGATGATCGCTATCGCTGATCTGATCGGCTACCGCCTTCGTCATGAGAAGCTGGTAAAAAGGATAGCCGAAGCCAGGCTGCCTACCAAGTTTGGTGAATTCACCGCCATGCCATACAGGAGCAGCGTTGATACCAAGGAACACGTCGCTCTGGTGCAGGGGGACATATCGGGTGATGGACCAATACTGGTGCGTGTTCACAGTGAATGCCTTACTGGAGACGTGTTTGGCAGTTTGAGGTGCGACTGCGGGGACCAGGTCGCACTGGCAATGCAAAAGATCTCTGAGGAAGGCAGAGGTGTTTTCCTGTATATGCGGCAGGAGGGTAGGGGAATCGGGTTCCACAATAAGCTTCGTGCGTACGCTCTCCAAGATCAGGGAATGGACACCGTAGAGGCAAACATCGCGTTGGGATTTGAGCCTGATTTGAGAGATTATGGTGTTGGGGCTCAGATCTTGGCTGACTTGGGTTTACATAACATTCGGCTGCTCACCAATAATCCCAAGAAGGTAGTTGGGTTGGAAAGTTACGGTCTTAGAATAGTAGAGACCGTTCCACTGATCGTCCCGGCAAATCGTTTCAACGCTCACTACTTGCAAACCAAGCAGCAGAAACTAGGACACCGCCTAGGTGTCGAGGAGGCAGTCAATGGGTAAGCAGTACGAAGGAATGCTGGTAGGCAAGGGCCTGAAATTCGCGCTAGTTATCTCTCGATTCAATGAGTTGATAACAGGCAGGCTGCTTGATGGTGCAAAAGACGCTTTGTTGCGTCACGGTGTTGAGGAGCAAGACATGGATGTCGCCTGGACTCCTGGCTGTTTCGAACTTCCGTTGGTAGCAAAAAAGCTGGCCCAGAGTGGTGGCTACGATGCCATAATATGCCTGGGTGCTGTGATTCGCGGCGGAACCCCTCACTTCGAATACATAGCTTCTGCAGTGAACAGGGGAATTAGCAGAATTGCTCTGGATACTGGAGTGCCAGTCACACAAGGAATAATCACCGCTGATACCCTCGAACAGGCTATCCAGAGAGCTGGAGCTAAGGAGGGAAACAAGGGCTTTGTCGCTGGGGTAAGCGCTATTGAAATGGCGAACCTGGTCAGGGCTATTCAGTAACCTTGTAGACTTTGTCTCCTCGCCTCACCCTGTCGGGGACCTTTATGCCGATGATGTCGCCGGGTTTTGTCTCGATGATGTCAACGCGATCAATCTGCATAGATTCCACAACGAACTCCATATCTGTCGTGTTCCCCACAATGTGGATTTTGTCACCGATTCTCAATGTGCCCTGCATCTCTGCACCCGCTACCACAGGCTTGGCGAAGAAATCTACCACTCTGGCGATGTCTTCTTCTGGCATGTTTGAGCACCTCCTTCTTCAAAATAATGTATACTACACCGTGGATAAAATCAACATATGAACTCCTGGGTGCCTTGACACCAAGATTAGTTGCACCCATCATATCGGCGTCGAGCGAGATTAGCTGGAGGTAGTGAGTCATGCTAGAGAGAAAAGCGGAGCAACCATACACTTGGGAGGAAGTATTCTCATTCGATCGATTGAAGAGAACCATGGTGGCCAGAGTACTGGACAATGTTGAGGCGATATGTGAGGGAAACAAAGCTGTGAGCCCAGAGCAAATCAGCCAAGTGATCAACGACGAGTGGCAGAAAATCAAGGATGCCGTGCGGTCGTCACCGGCAGCTAGGGAAGCCTTCCGCAAGTACTTGGAGCACACTGTCTCCGACCAGATAGATAAGCTGATACAGAAGGACAAGGCCGAACTGGAGGCTTTGGGCGTAGTGGAGAGGGGTTTGTAGGTTGCCTGTAGGGGAGAAATCTGGTCGAGATGTCCACGTGGAGCCTGAGGTTTCTGTCGAGCAGTTGAGTAAACGGCTCAAGATGCTGGACGAAAGGCTGGACAACCTGGATTCGGTTATTACGTCTCTTGTGGAGAGAGTAATGGAGAAACCACTCGCAATGGAGGTGGTGTGCCCGAAATGTGGCCAGCCGATACAGATTGGCATTACCGGGAATGTGAGAATGCGGGGATAGGAATGAGGTATTGGTACCCGCGCTACGCAAGCTTCACTGCAGTCCCGTAGGCCACTATTTCAGCAGCTCCAGACATCACCATTGACGTGACAAATCTGGTACCGACTATGCCATTGGCACCCAACTTCTTAGCTTGCTCTATCATCCTCTGGAGCGCCTCTTCCCGAGCTTGTGCCAGCATAATGGTGTAGTCCTTAACCTCGCCACCAACGATGCTTCTTAAGCCAGCCATGATATCGTGACCAATGTGTCTGGCTCTAATAGTACTTCCTCTAACCAACCCCAGAGTCTTTGATATTTCTTTGCCTGCTACGCGTTCTGTGGTAACCACAATCACTTCTCCACCTCCTTGAATCTCTCTTTCTCTGCCTTTGCTCCTCGATGCCTCTCACGCGCGAGCGACGCCAACAGGATCATAAGCCCGAGAGGCACGGCCACAAGGGAAATTCTAACAGGCCAGGGGAATGATGATACCAACGCCCACCGAATGTAGTGATACAGTCCCCACACTGCCACGATGCCCAATGCGATTCCGAGCAAGATGCCGCCGATTTTCCTCACGCTACTCCCTCGTTACCTGTGGCTTACTCTCTAAACCTGTTCGTGATAGGTAGTCTTCTGCCCTGGCAATAATCGCCGGGAGTTATCCTTATGCCGGGAGCGGCTTGCCGTCGTTTGTACTCACTACTATCTACCAAGTGGGCCACCTGTGTGACGACCTCGCGGTGGAAGCCCATTGCTACGATGTCGTCAATCGGCAAGTGATCTTCTACGTAAGCCCTCAGAATGGGGTCCAGCAGTTCGTACGGAGGCAAGGTATCCGTATCCTTGTGAGCAGGTCTTAGCTCGGCTGATGGCTCTCTGCTCAGAACGCTGGAAGGTATGACTTCCTTTCCAGCCTGGACATTCCTATGCGTGGCCAGTTGATAAACCATGGTTTTCGGCACGTCCTTCAGGGGAATGAAGCCCCCGGCCATGTCTCCGTAGAGGGTAGTGTACCCCGTCGCCGTCTCACTCCTATTGCTGCAAGCAAGGACCAACCACCCGAATTTATTGGATAAGGCGAACAGGATATTGCCCCTGATTCTTGCCTGAATGTTCTCTTCGGCCGCATTTGGCTCGGTGTTCATGAAGGAGTCGGCCAGCATTTCCAGGTACGAAGAGAAAGCCTTTTCAATGGGGATCACCTTGAGCTTGATTCCCAGATTCTCAGCCAGCATCTCGGCATCGGATTTGCTGGCGGGCGATGAATAACGAGAGGGCATGGAAACACCCACAACGTTGCGAGCGCCCAGGGCATCTACCGCTACGGTGGCAACCAAACTCGAGTCTATGCCGCCGGATAGGCCAATAACCACCTTGTTGAAGCCATTCTTGCGCACGTAGTCCTTGGTACCGAGAACAAGTGCCTCATAGACTCCTGCAATCCTGTGTGGCTTTTCCATTAGTCTTGTCGGCAAAGGTGACGTGGTAGGCGTGGTGTGTCCCGTTAATGCTTCTGAGCCCAATTGAGCTATTACGAGGTCCTCTTCAAAGTGCTTGCCGCGAGCAACGATTGCCCCTTCTGCATCAATAACCAGACTGCCGCCCTCAAACACGAGTTCGTCCTGCCCGCCAACGAGATTATTGTAGGCGACAATCACTGTGCCGTTAGCCGCTCTGTCGGCGAGTTTTCGCTCCGTGGAGTATCCATCCGCAGCGTGATATGGTGTAGCAGCGATATTGACCAGTACTTCGGCTTTGGCGTGAGCTTGCGGCATTGCTGGCTCTTCTTGAAGCCAAATGTCTCCACCAATAGTCACACTCATGTCAATGTCCCGAATATGGAAGATAGGGCACTCGCTTCCAGACCGAAAATACCTGTCCTCGCGGAGTTCACCGTAGTTTGCCAGCGAGATCTTGTGATAGACGCCAACGAGCCTCGTGTCCTCAATAACTGCTGCGGCATCATAGCTGTCGTCAGGGCCATCTACGAAACCCACCACCACGGCAATGCCCCAGGATTGCTCTATTATCTGTCTAAGGCTTTCTTGGGTCTGCTTGAGGAACTGCGGCTTAGACGATAGCACCTCAGGTGGATATCCTGTTATCGCCAGTTCGGGGAATGTCAACAGGTCAACAGATCGCTGCTTGGCTTTGGCCATCGAGTGCAGTATCTTGTCTGTATTGGCCCTCAGGTCGCCCACGGTGGGGTTTATCTGGGCTATTCCGATTCTAGTCCTGCGCAATCTGCCACCTGGGGAGTCTTCGTGAGCTATAGTATACCAGACACCCACGGGCTTTCGTAGATAAACCGAGTCTGCTATGCTCGGCTCTGGTGGAACCAACTGCGGCCGGCGGTACGCGATACCCTGCAGGCTGTATTTCTGAGACCTGGATGAACGAGTACCTTTGTGCCTATTTCCTGCCGTGAAAGGCCTGATGAACCTCCTTCAAGTGTCGGTTGGTCACATGTGTGTAGACTTGAGTGGTCCTGATACTTTCGTGGCCTAACATCTCCTGAACGGAGCGGAGATCAGCCCCTGATATCAGCAAGTCTGTAGCGAAAGAGTGCCTCAGGGTGTGAGGGCTTGCCTTGATTGCCAGTCCGCTTCTTTTCGCATACTTGCGGACCATCTTCTGTACGGATCTTGCGCTCAGTCGCATTTGCTCACCGGACCTTCCGCTATCAACCGACCCACTATACCTAATAAACAGCGGCTTGAAGTGGTCCTCGCGCGCTTGCAAGTAGCGGCTAAGCCAGTGTGCAGCCGAGTCTGACAAGAAGACGACTCGCAGCTTGTTACCCTTACCCCTGACGCCGAATTCCTTCCGCTTGAAGTCTATCTGATCACGGTTCAAGTTCACCAACTCCGACACTCTCAAGCCGGTGCTGAAGAGAGTCTCCAGAATGGCCTTGTCCCTCAATGCTGTTTGATTCGATATCTGGGGACTGTCCAACAGCCTTCTTATGCTCTCAGAGTCCAAGAAAGCAACAGACCGAGAGGCTTGCTTGGGGAGCTCTATCTTGTCTGGAGACAGGGTGTATATATCGCGCTGAACCAACAGGTAACGTAGAAAGGATCTCAACGCAACGATGTGATAGCTTTGGGAGAGCCGCTTCAATTCCACGCCGTTCCGATTGCGAAGATGCGCCAGATACAACCTATACCTTCTGACTAGTTCCAAGTCTATGTCTTCGGGTCTGGCGCTAGGGTAGTTTTCATTGGCCCACCTGATGAACCGATGCAGGTAGTGTCTGTACACACGAATAGTAAGAGGAGAGCAGCCTTTCTCGATTTCCAAGTATTCCAAGAAGTCGGCGATTAATGAACTCAGGTCCACAACTGCTCTCATTGCATTGCTTCGATTCGCAAAAGTGCCGTTATGCGAACCTGATTCATACTACTCTTCTTACTGGCTTTTTGTCAACTGTAATCAGACGCCCTGTTGATGGTCTACGATTCTGTCCTCCCCTAACAGTTCAGCGAAAATGTCCGCATGCAGGAGATGCTGACATTAAACATGAA
>JADFUZ010000076.1 GCA_015222295.1 Chloroflexota bacterium
CTTCTGTCCCAGCTGTGGATCCAACCTGCACTACAGCAGCGCGGATGGTGGGGCATAGATGGGGAGTGGACAGCGGGATGGGGCAGAGCGTACCTAGCGATAAGGATCGAACCCCTAAGGAAGGGGTGCCTCGGTTGTGTCGGAATGAAGTTTTCCATGTATAGATCCGTTGGGAAGAAGGAACTGTCAGCATGGTTTTGGGAACAACCCCCTGCGCTGTGCAGAGGAGAAAAGCTTGTGATGGCTAACAGAGCCGTCAGACAGAAACATCTGCCAGCTGGTAGGGGAAGAAAGATATCTATGAAGGCGCTTCTGATACTGACGAATCTGAGGCTAATCTGGGTGCGAAGAAAAGAACTGGCAGAGGAGGCCTTCAGGTTTGCTTTTGACTTCTACCTACAAGAGATCGACAGAGTATCGATTACCGGGACCATCTTCCGACACATCGTCGTGGCCTATGAAATCGGCGATGAGGTGTTCCATCTGGGAGACCCTCTAACAGGCGGCATAACCTCCCTGCACGAATACTGCAGAGTCGTCAACAGGCTGGTTGCCCAGAGGAAAAGAGAGATCGATGAGGCGAAGACGCATCGACGAGACATTATGCATCGACCAATCATCAGCCTCATCAACCCCGACTACGGCAGCCTCCAAGAGTTGATGGAGGAGAGAGGGGTGGCCTTGAAGGTGCACCGATGCCCTACCTGCGGAGCCAAAACTGCTATCCCCCAACAAGGGAATACTATGTTCTGTGAACACTGTCGAAGCCCAATAAGCTTTACCGAAGTATCGATGCAGATAGACACCATCATGGACGGGGCCACTGCATAGGAGGTCTGTCTTTCCATCTTTCCAACGATAGGGATGAGGCGTTTCATTGGGGACAGGAAGAGTGCAAAGAATAGGGAGAGTTGAAACGGGTGTACCAAAGCTGGACAGCCTCATCGAGGGAGGATTCCCTCCCAACTCGAGCATACTGGTCACCGGACCATCAGGAACCGGGAAGACCATCTTCTGTATACAGTTCCTCCTCCACGGCGCCAAGAAGAACCAGAAAGCCCTATACGTTGCCCTGGAGGAGAGGCCCTGCGATGTCAGGCGCGAGATGACGCGTTTCGGCTGGAACCTGGCCACATACGAGAAGAAGGGCTTATTCCTTGTGCTGGACGTGGCAAACCCGAGAGCCATGATGCCGAGCAGGGAGAAGTACACGATCCAGGCCGGATTCACCCCGGAGACCTTCGCTAACAGGCTGTACGAGATAGTCAGCCAGAACAAGGTAGAGAGGGTGGCACTTGACTCCTTGCCCGCCCTCGCCCTGGCCTGCCACCTGGACAAGCTGGGCCAGATCAGGAAGGCCATCCACCAGGTCAACAACCTTCTGCTGGAGGCTGGCTGCACCGTGATCCTGGTAAGCGAGACAAGCGACCTGACCCGTGGAGCGACCAGGTTCGGTGTGGAGGAGTTTGTTGCGACAGGTGTGATCGTCATGACCTACTCCGAGAAAGGCCCCAAGCTGACGAAGAACATGATGATCCTGAAGATGAGGGGAACAAAACACGCCCTGGCCAAGTACCCCTACCAGATCACCGACAAAGGCATACAACTCCAAACAGTCTAACCAGGCGTGAAATGGTGGAATCCCCAAGAATCGCCTAGATAAGGTCTTTCACGAATCCCGGTAAGAACCACAGCAAGTTATCTATCGCTGCCTTCACAGCTTTCTCCAGCATGTCGCCCACGGTGTCGGCTATTTTGAACAGGTCAATATCCACCGTCACCGGATCAATGAAGATCTGCCACCTCTAGACTGGATTCTACAGATAGGATATTTGAGGAGAATCAATCTCGGGTTTGTGTAACGGTAATTACACTCACATCTACTTGCCAAGACGAGCGGACCAGTGGAGTACGCAGAATGCACGTTCTGAGTCATAATGTTGGAGAATATTGCTCTCGCTGTCCTTGGCCTGGGGCAGGTAGAGGGCCTATAGCTCTGGTTCCTGTACGCGGGTTAGAGACACCATAACCTATCTGAACTCCCACTCGCAGTATGGATCACCCATGGCTATGCACCTGATTTCTTTGACGTGCTGGTTTTTGACAGTTGAAAAGAATCCGTTAATGAAGCCGGTGGTGAAATAGCAGCAGGGTTCCTCCCGCTTCTTCGTCATGAACTCATAAAAAACGCTCTCACAGCTCTCCTTCATTCTTATAGTCTCATCCAGTGTGATCCTTCCCACTTTGCAGTATTCTAAGAAGTTTAGAACGCGGTTCACAGCTTCATCCTCCCTTATCTCCGCATTCATCAGGTGTTCACCGACCTCCTTTCCCGCCTTTGCTCCCGCCATCCTCATGACCATACGGTACCTCTCACCGGCCAGAGCGGGCTGAACCATGACGTGCAAAACAACACTAAGCATTACATCGCTCCCCGACCTAGGTCTCTCCACAAGAGGCTTTCCATCGAGTAGAAATCCCATGAGGCGGCCCATCAGCCGGTCATGCATCCTATCAATAACCAGACTATCTTTCTCCAAGGAATCCTTCAGCTCAGGGATTTCCCCAGGCACCACCTTCCATTCGCAGTAGGGATCCCCTAACCCAATGCACTTGGTCTCAACGGCATTCCAGTCCCTGTCAATCCCTTTCCAGCTCTCAATTCCTTTGCACATGCCTGCAGTGGATGGAGGGAGCAGGTAAGCCATGGCGGCGCCTACGTTCTCGAATCCCCAGCACTCAGCGCTCTCGTATACCCTGAAGTAGTGCTCGTCAGTCTTAGACGCGTCCTCCACATATTCGACGATGCCCGCACCCATCGGTTTCATCATCTTCTGAAAAACCTTCGCCATTTTTTTCATGTTTTTGACCTTGCTGAGGCTCTTCGGCATGAGTAATTGGAAGAGAAGTCTCTGGTGCCAGGGAGCAACCGACATCATCTCCTTCATAGATTCGCCGTGCATCTTGCTCATTTCATACGCCATCTCCGGGAACCTTTTAGGGTCCCATAGTATGCAGCTCCAATGAGCGAAGTTAGGCCAGAACAAGTTCACGTAATTCCCAAGCTCACTTCTGACTTGGGCCAAAGCTTCACCCTTCATCGCCCGGAGAGGAAACTCCATAATCTCCTGTTCCCACATTCTCATATCCCATAACCTCTCCGGAATCTTGGCCCCGGGAACCTCGATTCTTGTGGGCTCCACTATGGGATGCTTCACGACGTTCAGCACCCTCCTTCCTTCCTCTGTCTCCATCTTTATGACGCCGTTGGAGAGGCTCATCATGGCCACCAAGTCCTCGGGCCTGCCGCATCCCTCGTCCACACAAGCCAAGACAGCGTTTCCCTCAGCCGCGAACCCCGACAGGGTCATCCTCACAAACCTTAGAACCTCGGAGCCGTTGAAAAGGTATGGTGAGGTTAGGGAATCGAAGACTAACAGGACACTCTTTCGCCCTATTCGTTCACTCAGCTTGGTGATCGCTATGCCTATGCTGGAGAGGTCCTCGCAGTGGGCGTGAACCGTGTCAGGTCTATCCGAAGCGGAGAGCCCCACGGTCTCGTGATACGCGTTAACAAAGCTCAGCAAGCCAGGCTCAACCTCCCGCAATCCTCGCTCCTTCAACGCACTCTCTGCCTCAGACGGACCATACTCCGTCGTCACATAGATGATTGGCCTATCCGCCGCCAAGCTCCGGAGTGCGACCTGCTGGCAGAACGTAGATTTCCCTGCCCCGGGAGGGCCGACCAATAGAACCGTCTTCCTAGGCGGGACTTCCAGAAGTTCTGTTACAGAGACCATCAAGCATCACC
>JADFUZ010000077.1 GCA_015222295.1 Chloroflexota bacterium
CCATACCACATCGCCGCCTTGAAATACCTTTTCAGTGGCTCGCTCCTGGTGTAGTGTCCCCTCGGCACATACTGTGAGTAGTCCTCCTTGTACGGGTTGACGGAATCTGAACAGTTGAAGATCGCGCTCGGTTGGAACCCTTCATGCGCTTCAATGTTCTTCAACTCCTCCTCCACATCGTCAGCCACGTAGGATGGAATGCTAACTTCCACTTTCTTCAGTGGCCTGAATTCCTTCTCATCCCACGGATTTGCCTTGTTCCACTCCTCAATCTCCCGCCTGGCTTCCTGCTCATCATATCCCTCTGTCGACGTCTGAAGGAGCTTCAGGGGCACGGCAAAATAGGCGACGTTTCTCCGGGCGGCCTCTTTCAGAGTCTCGTCAGCAAAGGACTCATAATCTCCTCTTGCTCTTTCCATCATGGCCTGGCTTATGTCAATCAGGTCATCGAAGAACTCCTCTTCCTCAATGCGCTTCAGTATCTCGTTGAACTGGATATGATACAGATGAAGCAAGGTATCAGACGTAACGAAGATAGGAACGCCCTCGTCCTTCAACGCACCATAGGGCTCGACGATATCATCACCACCCCAGGGGACAACTACGAAGCTGTTCTCCTCCAGAAGCCGCTTTTGATTCTCACTCAATGCGAATGTTGATTGTATCTGCGCGAAATTGGTTACCCCATCCAAATCCAGTGGGAGCGACCAAGGGGCTACCGCCGGAGAAATAGGAACTTGCTCAGGCTCATAGAAAGCCGCCATAGCCAGCTTGGGACTCGATATCTCCCCCTCGGACACTGAAGGTATGGCGAGCACGGACGGTGTGGGAGTGGGCGTTGGAACCACTTGGCACCCCGCAGTCAGAACAGCAGCAGCCAAGGCAACGAACGAAATAGACTTCAAAGCCCTCATGTCTTCTCCCCTATGTTTCAGCTCCTTTTTCTTAGAAACGAAACAGGGCAAAAAAGGTTTACCGGGGAAACTCAGGCATTCCGGGAGAGAATGCTTTCGAGCGTTCTCGCCTGCTCTATGCGATAAGCCCCGACTCTCGTGCGGCGGACTTCTGCCACTGTAGCACCAGTCTTCAGTCTCTCCCCGATATCGTGCACCAGACTCCTTATGTAGAACCCCGAGGATACGTCACAAGCGAACGTGAACGAAGGAAAGCGGAACTCCTTGAGTTCCAGTGAGTACACACTCACCTTTTGCGGTGGCATTTCTACACACAGGCCCTTTCTCGCCAACTGATAGGCCCTGCGTCCTTTCATTTTCTTGGCGGAAAACGAAGGTGGCACCTGCCAGATGTCCCCACAGAACTCCTTTAGCACCGCCTCGACGTCTCCTCGGGTCACTTCCTCATCACTGCGATGCAGGACTTGCCCTTCTACATCAAAGGTATCAGTCTCAATCCCCAAAACGGCTTCGACCTCGTAGGATTTGTCCATGTGAAGAAAAGAAGCGGCTTCCTTGGTGCGCTTGCCGGTGAGGATAACCAGTAGCCCTGTGGCGAGTGGATCCAACGTCCCTGTATGGCCGACCTTGACTTTGAGCTTCTTTCTGATCAGTTCGACTACGCGAGATGATGTCGGCCCCTTGGGCTTGTCCACCAGCAGAATCTCATCCATTTCACCTAGTATAACGAAAACCGCCTGCGTTGGGCAGCCGAGAACCACGACCCCAGGCTTCGCGGCACTTCGAGCAGCACCTAGAGAGGCAACCTGGCAAACTTGAGAAGAAGGACCTCTTCCGTGCCCTCAGTGACCTTGACCCTGTCGTCAATGCGCCAGCCCACAACCCAGATGATCTGCTCGGCAGCACAGACAACGGGTATGTGATCCCGCCAAGCCGCAGGAACTTTAGCATCAACCATGAAGTCTTGGAGCTTCTTGGGTTTCGACATTCCCAGGGGGTAAAACCTGTCACCTGGTCGACGCTGACGCACCACCAATTCGGCTCCTGTCTTGCGGAAATCGAGTTCCGCAACTAGACCGGCAGCATATTCTCCACCTCGCGATGGCACAGCATCAGTCTGCCGATGCCCGACGCTGGCTAGTACCCGCCAGCCAGGCAAGAGCGTCTCACCCGGCAGCGTCAGAGAGGACTCCCCTTGAAACAGAGGAGCGGAGGCCCACTGAGATACACCGTCCACCCCTTGATAGATGTGACCTGGCTTCGCGACGCTGGCGATGGCGATAGTATCATATCCAGTTTGACACATGAGACCGCGCGGCAGGGAAACTCTCCTCCCCACAGCTTTTCTCAACAGACTCCGTATTGCCTGAATGTGCCTTGACTCAATGTCCCGAGTATCTCCCAGGACTTTGTCTACCGCCAGCCTGATCAACCGAGACTGGAGCGCCGCAGGTAGGGACTTGACCCGCTCCTTATGCAGATGAACAGCATCACCCTCCTCCCTCGACACGTCAGCCCACACGTTTGCGGCTTGCCGCTCGATGAAAGACCAGTCATCGCTGGCTATCTGCGCCAATCGAAGCAAAGCCTCATCCACACTCGGGTTGTACTTCCTGAGCAAAGGAAGAAGCTCAAGGCGAATACGATTTCGGAAGAATGATAAGCAAATGTTAGAGGAATCGACCCGCGGCTCCAGTTGATGCTCATCGCAGTACCTCAGTATCTCTTCTCTGCCCAGGTCAAGAAGTGGCCTTATCACCCATAGCTCGGGAGTCGTCGCCGCGCCCTCACGTTGATGCGTGGATGCCTCAAAGCGAGAGGAGTGGCTCCCACAACGACCCACCGGAGCAGGTGAGCAAGCCTCAAGGCCCCGGAGTCCCGAAGTTCCCGTGCCCCGCAATATGTGCATCAGGATGGTCTCCACTGCGTCATCTCTAGTGTGGCCCACGGCCACTCGGACGGCTCCAGCGTCACCCGCAACCTCAGCGAGGAAGTCGTAGCGCAGCTCTCGAGCCGCCTCTTCAACAGAGCAATTCAGCATACTCCGGTAGGAAGCGACATCCCGCTTTCCAACCGTGATTGGAACGCCAAGAGAGCCAGCCAGGTCAGCTACATATTTTGCATCCCCATCAGATTCCGCACCCCGGAGCTGGTGATTTAGGTGAGCTACGTGAACCCCTATTCCCAGCTCTTCCCGGTATCTCGTCAAGACGTGCAGCAAGCAAACGGAATCAGCGCCACCGGACACCCCGACCACCAACTGCTCCCCGAAAGGAATCAGGTCGTGCTGTTTCGCCAAGCTCAAGACCTTCGACTCAATCCCACTCATACGACCACCCATTCCTGACCCAGAGATACTCCCACCCCTCAGCCACTCGTTCAACTTGATAGGAATTTCAGGTAGGAAGTGTCATTCAACGTCACCAGACGAGCTCCGTAGGATTCGAACTCAAGAATGCTCAACCCTGCAGGGTCTATCTTGAACTTCGCAAGATACCCCAAGGGCAAGTCCAGTGCTTTGAGGATTATGGCCAACACAACAAAGTAGTGGCTTACTATCACTATTACTTCCTTGCTACCCCTTCCCAGTAAGGACTCCACAACACCCCAACACCTTCGTTGAAGTTCAACAAAGCTTTCCCCACCAGGCAATCTATCCTCGCCCCCACGCCACCACTCCATCAGCAGCTGGCTAAAGGTATTCGGCAGAGTCGACAGAGACACGCCCTCGAAATCTCCAACGTCGATTTCCTTGAGCTCCTCATTCACCTCTATCGGCAACTCATGCTGGCTCGCTATGATTTCGGCGGTTAGCTTAGCTCGCTTCAGCGGACTGGAAACCACTGCATCGAGATCCTCATCCCTCAAGAATGACGCCAGCCTGGCAGCCTGCTCCCGTCCCAAGCTGTTCAACTCGACATCGCTACGCCCTCCTTGCACACGCCGCTCCTTATTCCAATACGTCTCGCCGTGCCGCACCAAGATAAGCTTCAAAGGATCACCTCCCTGGATTGCCTCACCACGTTAGCCACAATAATTGTGCCAACCTGACAGCTTTGCCTCTCGTTATGCGTTAATAGTCACAAGGCAGGCCTTCCAGCGGACGAATCTATGTACCCAGATCGCCTGTCAACGCAATCCCGGTCCGGCGGATCCATTCCGGATATTCAGGAAAACCCAGGGCAGCTACCACTTGCTCCGGCCTGCCACTACCGCTGGCACCGCAACGTAGCTTCATTCCGAGAACATACAGATTGCCATGGCATTCAACAAGCCACAGGTCACATATCAAAGCTCGCAAATCATAAGAACGCTCTTTGGTGCCCCGCGTATGACGCCAATTCAGTTCCCCGGTCTGAAGCAGGGAAGAAAGCGAATCCTTCACCCATTGCTCGCCCTTATCTGACATCACCGCGACCCGATACTCAGCGAACGCAAGGCCGCTCTGTAGCGATGGCAGCTCCAGTCCCACCTCACACGCATCAAGGATGCCAAATCCGTCAGATAGCTCGCTGTCCACCATCATCACCAGAGACTGAGGTGGCATCCAGCGATCAAGCCATATGTCCATTAGCTCGGCCTCACCGATCACACCTACAGCCAGAGGCGCAGCCACCGAAATTCGCGGGCGAGGAGTGAAACCACAGGAATAGGCCAAAGGCACCTTAGCCCTTCTGAATACTCTGTCCCATGAACGCACTATGTCGAGATGAGAAACGAACTTGACTTCTTCCCCACGTCTGAACTTGAGGCGCAGGCGCTGCATTGCCTTCTAGCCTTCCTTGGTCACCATCACCTTCTCTATCTTCACTCCCCGCATTTCAGTTATGACAAGCTTAAGCTTGCGATACTTCAACTGCTCACCTTGCCTCGGTATTCGACCAAGATGGTTGAGAACAAAGCCAGCCACAGTCTCATAGTCGCCCAGAGGCAGATCTAGTCCCAGTTCATCGTTAGCCTCTTCAACTCGAAATCCTCCGTCCAATTCGAAGCTGTTGGCACCGGTCACCACAAAATCCTCATCTTCACCATTCAGTTCATCCTTGATATCTCCCACAACCTCCTCTGTGAGCTGACCCAGAGTGACCATGCCAGCTATCCCTCCGAACTCATCCACTACAAGCGCCATATGATAGCCACCATCTCTCATCTCAGTGAGAAGCTTCCCTGAGTGCTTGCTCTCTGGCACGAAGTAAGCAGGCCGAACTAACCCATCAATGGCAGCCTCCTCCCTTGGCCAGCCGTTTGTCAACTTCATGAGCACATCCTTGGCAGATAGGATCCCCACCACGTTATCCGTACTATCCTTGTAGACCGGAAAGCGACTGTATGGCTTTTGAGCGTAGATGTTCAAGAAATCGCTCAGCGTTGTCCCTTGCTCCACCCAGGCAATCTCCGTCCTGGGGACTATTAGCTTCCTTGCCGGACGATCGGTGAACTCAAACACCTTGTGCAGCATCTCCGCCTCATGCTGCTCTACCACCCCTTCACTCTCACCAACATCTATAACGGAACGTATCTCACCCTCGCTCACCAGCCTCATCTCCTGGTCAGGCTCAGCCACCATCTTCGTGAATCCCAAACCAATGCGGTCCAGTGCCAGAACGAAAGGATAGAGACACAACTCCGTTACTCTCAACGGGTATATGTAGGCCAAGGAGAGACGCTGCGCGTGATGAACAGCTATGTTCTTGGGAATCACCTCCCCAAAAACTAGAATCAACGCCGTTACACCAACAGTGGCAACTATGGGGCCCCTCACTCTGCCAAGGGCGTCAACTGCGGCGATCGTGCCCAATGCAGCAGCCGCCACATTCGCCACGTTGTTGCCCAATAGGACCGTGGCCAGGAATCTCTGTGGCCTGTCAGCGGCTCTGGACAGTTGACTTGCTCCCCTGATGCCGCTTTCCACGAGATACCTTATCCGTAGCTTGGGCAGCGATATAAAGGCCGCTTCAGCACTAGAAAAAAAGGCGGAAAGAACAAGGCAAACCAGAAAGGTCAATATGAGCCAACTGTCGGGGTCATCCAATTATCATTACCCCCTGGACCACCCTATGCCGAGAACAACCACATCCTGTGCAATACACCGCTGCACTGACAATACACTCAGCGTCAACACCAATCATAATACCAGTAGCTAGTGACACTGTCAAAAGTCCGAACCGATGGCTTTCGCTCCCAGGACTGGCCAGGAGAACTCGGAATACCATGATCACACGAACGAGCACAATCACTGGAAAACGGGTTCTGAACAGGAGTATAATAGCGGGCTCGTTTCTCGGGCCCGGTACCCCACCTAGCGTTGAGACTAACCGAAGGAGCATGACAATGGACGAAGTCGTTATTTCCAGGGCCATAACCGAGAGCTACTTCAAAGAGTTGACGGAGGCAATGGACCTTGACGTGGCTATCGTCGGCGCTGGTCCGGCAGGTCTCACCGCGGCGTACTACCTGGCCAGAGAGAACGCGAAAGTAGCCATCTTTGAGAGGAAGCTGAGCATCGGGGGTGGCATTTGGGGAGGCGGTATGATGTTCAACAAGATAGTGGTGCAGGATGAGGGGAAAGAAATCCTGGACGAGTTTGGCATTAGCAGCTTTGAATACCAGAAGGGCTACCACATCGCCAGTTCCATAGAAGTGGCTTCGACTCTGTGTTCGGTAGCAGTGAAAGCTGGAGCCAAGATACTCAACCTGATTAGCATTGAGGACGTCGTCATCAGAGAGGCGGGCAGGGTTAGTGGCCTGGTACTGAACTGGAGCCCCGTTCACATGGCAGAATTGCATATAGACCCCTTGGCCATAAGGTGCAAGGTAGTGATAGATGCGACGGGGCATGACTGCGAGATCTGCCACCTAGTAACAGATAAGATGGACGGCAAGCTACGGACGCAAACCGGCAAGGTAATGGGCGAAAAGCCAATGTGGACCGAAGTAGCGGAAAGGGAAACAATAGAAAACACCAGAGAGGTGTATCCCGGACTAATCGTCGCAGGCATGTCCGCCAACGCTGTTTTTGGCTCCCCCAGGATGGGACCGATATTCGGCGGCATGCTGCTGTCCGGCAAGAAGGCATCAAAAGTGGCCGCGGGCTTACTCACATAGGTCTCTCCGCCCAGAAATCCTCCTCTGAAGCGATACAGTTGCACCATGTTCAAATCGATAGCTGAGATCAACGACAGAATCAAACGGGGCAAGGCAGTGGTGGTCACTGCCGAAGAGGTAATCGACATCGCCAAGAGGCACGGCACGGACAAGGCAGCTAGGGAAATCGATGTAGTCACTACCGGCACTTTCAGCCCCATGTGTTCCTCCGGCGCCTTCCTCAACATCGGACACTCCAAGCCCAAGATACGACTCGGCGGCGGCAAGGCTTATCTTAACGACGTGCCGGTCTATACCGGCCTCGCTGCAGTAGACGTTTTCCTGGGAGCAACCGCACTGCCCGACGATGACCCCAAGAACAGGATCTATCCTGGCGAATTCAGGTACGGCGGCGGACACGTTATTGAAGAACTGCTAGCAGGAAAGGATATCAAGCTGACAGCTACTGCCTACGGCACCGACTGCTATCCCAGGAAAAAGCTCGAGACCTGGATAAAGCTCCAAGACATGAACAACGCTACCTTGTTCAACCCAAGAAATGCTTATCAGAACTACCCGGTCGCCGTCAACTTGTCAGACCAAATAATCTATACGTACATGGGAGTGCTAAAACCAGACATGGGCAATGCCAACTACTCCACATCAGGACAGCTTTCCCCTCTGCTCAATGACCCCTATTACAAGACCATTGGGATAGGCAGCAGGATATTCTTGGGCGGCGGGATTGGCTACGTCGCATGGCATGGCACGCAACACAACCCCCTTGCCATCAGGGCCGACAACGGAGTGCCCAGAGAGCCTGCCGGGACCCTAGCCCTCATCGGCGACCTGAAACAGATGAAGCCCAAATGGCTCGTGGGGACAAGCATGCTTGGCTACGGCTGTACGCTAACCGTTGGCATAGGCATCCCCATACCCATACTCTCCGAAGAGATCCTGCGATACACTGCTGTGAGCGATGCGCAAATCGTCGCTCCTATCATTGACTATTCCGAAGCCTATCCACAGAGGAAGTCAGACACCCTGGGAGAGGCCAGCTACGCTGAGCTGAAAAGCGGCCATATAGTGATAAGAGGAAAAGACGTGCCGACGGCTTCCCTGTCCAGTTACCCCAAGGCACTAAAGATTGCCAGCACATTGAAAGAATGGATAGAAAAGGGGGAGTTTCTACTTACCGAACCATCGGCTCCGCTACCCGGGGTGGAGTCAGGCATGACCTCCAGGCCGCTTGAAGAGAGGCCGCTCACAGAGTGACAGAATGAAGATCTCCAGAAGGATAGTGCTCCATTTTCCGCCTCTGGTAACCGGGCAGCCAGTTGTGTACCGCTTGGCCAAGGATTTTGACCTCGTCTTTAACATTATCAGAGCCTCGGTATCTCCCGGACAAGAGGGTCTTCTGGTGCTTGAACTGAGCGGCGAGAGGCAGCATTACGACAAAGGCATCCAGTATCTCACTGAAACAGGGATTAAGATCCAGTCGCTGAGTCAGGACGTATTTCGCGACGAAGCAAGATGCACTCATTGCGGAGCCTGCATCACCATCTGTCCCACCGGTGCTTTCTCGCTGGAACCCAGGACACGAGAAGTGCTTTTCGACCAGGACAAATGCGTAGTGTGCGGTCTCTGCGTAAAAGCGTGCCCACCCCGAGCTATGACGGTGTATTTCTAACCCCACTACTGAAGAACGCCTGTGTGCCAGCCACGAGACTACCGCCATTGGATTGGAAATAGCGACTTAGTTCCCTTTAAAGTACTTGTAAAACAGACAGACCTGCACATTCAAGCTCGCCGCAGTCTCAAGGATAAGGCCCTCAAGTCGGTGTTGAAGCACCGCGCATCTCTGGAAGAATATATCCTGCACCATCCTCTTTTCCTCACCACCTTAGAGCCCTACGAGGTGGAACAAGCCGCTCCAGTCATCGTCAAGAGAATGGCTGAAGCATCGCAGTTGGCCTGTGTCGGCCCCATGGCAGCAGTAGCTGGTGCCATCGCCGAAATGGTGGGCACGGACTTGCTGAGATTCACTCCAGAGGTGATTGTGGAGAATGGAGGCGATATCTTCCTCAGAATCCTGAAGAAGCGCGTCGTGGGAATCTACGCCGGCCAATCCCGGGTAACGGGGAATCTGGCCCTTGAAATCAAGCCTCAAGACACACCCTTGGGCGTATGCGCGTCTTCGGCCAGCGTGGGACATTCTCTAAGCCTTGGCACTGCTGACGCAGTTATCGCTCTCTCGCCTTCGGCACCCCTGGCTGATGCTCTTGCTACCGCCGTAGGTAACATGATAGGAGACACAGGCGACATTCCCAAGACCCTGGAGAAGGCAAAACGCATGCCTCAGTTGTGCGGCCTCGTTATCGTCAAGGGCGACACAATCGGGGCCTGGGGCAAGGTCAGACTTGTCTCGCTGGGATGATCCGCTGCCTCGCCCCCCAACACGAGCTGGTTCGTTCTGGCACACAGCCAGAGCCTGCACACCGTCACGGCGAGAGAGCAGTCGCCCACCCACATCACAGATGCCACGAATCCTGCGAGTGACCTCACGAGCTATATTGAACTTGCGGCCCTTTTGTGCTATAGATACCCAGCTGTTGCCACATTGAGAGGCACTCACGTCATCAGACGTAGCTCCTCACCGCACGAACAGCTCGGCAATCACCAAATATCAACAGAGGGTAGAGTCATGAGCGAAGTAACCGGGGGCACGACAGCACGAAGAATTGAGGAGTGGAGACGGCGGAGAGAGCATATCCTACAAATGGGAAGTCCCGAGGCTATCGACGAGCGCCACAAGAGAGGGCAGATGTCCGCACGAGAGAGGATAGCTTGCTTCTTCGACGCTGGCACTTTCACGGAGATGGGACAGTGGGTCAGACACAGAACCACAGCTTTCGGAATGGACAAGAGAGACGTGCCTGCCGAGGGAATAATAACTGGATTCGGTACGGTAAACGGAAGATATGTAGTTGCTGGGGCCGAGGACTACACCGCGATGATGGGAACCTTTGGTGAGTATCATGGTAAGAAGCTTGCTTCCGCTATTGCGTTCGCCAAGGAGAAAGGCTGGCCATTCGTAACCATGAACGACTCTGCAGGTGCTCGACTCCATGAAGGCATGGATACTCTGGAAGCTTATGGCTGGACATTCAGGTCTCAAATACAGGCTTCAGGAATAATCCCTCAGATATCCCTGCTGATGGGACCCTGTCTGGGAGGACAGGCATACCACCCTGTAATGATGGACTTTGTCATCCAAACAAGACAGACGGGCTTCATGGGCATCGCTGGCCCTGCTTTTGTGAAAACACAGACGGGAGAGGAGATCAGCCTTGAGGAACTCAGCGGCTGGAAGAGCCATGCCATCAGATCCGGACAGACGCACATAGTGGCGGAGGATGATGAGGACTGCCTGGATAGATGTAAGGAACTTCTGTCTTTCTTTCCCTCCAACAACCGGGAGCGTCCGCCAAGAATGGAGGCCAAGGACAGTCCCGCAAGGGAGATCGCTGAATTTGACACGATGATTCCTGACGAGCCAACAACGCCGTACGATATGTACGAGATAATCAAAAGGGTTGTGGACGAAGGACAGTTCGTTGAGATACTCAAGTACTATGCTTCAAATGCGATATGCGGGTTCGCACGGATGAACGGGCGCCCGGTGGGCATAGTCTCCAACCAACCTAGGGTCAAGGCGGGCATTCTGGACATAGACGCGTGCGACAAACTAGCCAGGTTCATAAGATTCTGCGACCTTTTCAACATCCCCCTCATTTCCCTCACAGACTGCCCCGGCTACATGATAGGGTCGCAGCAAGACTGGGCAGGCATACTGCGGCACGGCGCCAAGCTGCTGTATTCGTGGGCTGATGCCACGGTGCCGCTGATTTCCGTAGTGATTAGGAAATCCTACGCTGGCGCTCACTACGGGATGCTGGAC
>JADFUZ010000078.1 GCA_015222295.1 Chloroflexota bacterium
CTACGATCCGACTTTCGTCGGCAGCGTCAGATGTGTATAAGAGACAGCCACCGGAGAGAGCACAAATGACCCTACCGTTGCCCACCTGCCGCTGGATCTTGTCGACACTCTCATCTATGAATCTAGTTGGCGTCCAATCGCCGCGGCACCCGCATACACAGCGCGTGAAGTTCTCGAATATCTCCCTCCCTTGCGGTGTATGAGCCACTTCCGGGTGAAACTGGACACCGAAAATGCGATTCTCGCTCCCGATGGCCGCAAAGGGTGAGTTCTCAGTGTAAGCCAGGGACTCGAATCGAGGAGGCATTTCTGTCACTTGGTCGCCGTGACTCATCCATACGGGGAGAGAGGGAGGAAGACCAGCAAAAAGAGGGCAATCCTGAGCGCCCAGATGCAAGATAGCGTGACCGTATTCACGCTTTTCTCCCGGCGAAACCTTGCCGCCCAGCTGGTGAGCAATAACGTGCATGCCGTAGCAAATGCCCATTACGGGGAGATGTTTCTCGTAGATGTAGGTTGGAGCCAACGGCGCTCCAGCTTCATAGACGCTCTTGGGCCCCCCGGAAAGGACAAAACCTTTGGGGCCAAGAGAAGCTATCCTCTCCCACGGAGTGTCGTGGGCCACTATCTCACAGTACACATGGCATTCCCGGATGCGTCTTGCGATGAGCAAGCTATACTGCGAGCCAAAATCGACAACTACTATGGTCTCGCGCTCACCGGGTGGTGCCGGCTTGAGCTCTGCCGCAGGCTGCTCGCCGTGCAGTTCTCTGGCTATCTCTAGATAAGTAGAGACCTCAATATCATCAGTGGTGGAGATTCGGTGGCTCTGCGGTTTCCTTCCCATTTCACGATAGCGCTGCGATGCGGGCTAGCTTAACACTGTGCCACGGGGATAGCAAGCCAATTCCCAGTCTACCTGGAGCGCCTTGATCAACGTTGCTGGAAGCTGGGCAAGTGCTGGTGGGCTTGGCAGCAAACGTCCGAAGGTCAGACAAAAGTGAAGTGATCTGGCAAATGGCAGACAGCAAGACTGAGCAAAAGAGGAAGGGATACAATCAACTCGGACCAACTAGGTCCTTACGCTATCCACCAGCAGTTTCCGACGTCATACCGTCGACTGCCGTCTCATTGACTCTTCGTCAACAAGCAGTACGGTTATGCGGGGGAGGTCAGAGTCTAATATCTTCTCTGCCTTCCTCCCCCAAATCCACCACCTTTCCGGTCACCGTGAAAGGAACCACCTCTGCTGTCAGAACGAGGGCGAGCCGCACTGACATTGAGTGTCTGCTCCTTCAGTGTTTTGTCGTTGAGGCCAGCAATTGCGGCTTGACCTTCAGAAACTGATGGCATCTCCACAAACCCGAATCCCCTCGGTCGTCCGCTATACTTGTCTGTTATGATGTCCGCAGACGTCACTTCTCCAAAAGCCTCAAACTCTTGCCGTAGTTCTTCCTGAGTTACCTCAGAGGATAAGTTGCCCACATAGATTTTCATATTACCGCTCCTTTTACTTAATTCCGCAACGCTGCGCCGATTGTCTTTCCCCACTACCTATGCTGAGTTCGACCGGAAACATTAGCTCATTGCTTCCTTTCTGTTTCACCCGTAACCACGCCTTCGTCTGGCGCTCTCTTGCGCTTTCAAACGTGCCGTCCCTCCCTCGGATAGGAAATGACGATGGGCCTTTACCTCAGGCAGAATTCCACTCGTCTGAACCATCCTTTGAAAGCGACGCAACAGAGAATGCTGAGATTCATCTTCACGTATCGAGACTTGCAACGACACAACTCGCGAACACATTCTAGGAACCCACACGGGCCAATTGTCATCAGACCACGTATTTCCTGAAATCAAACCCCAACATTACCTACCAAGCCTGACTTTGCGGTAGCAATCGCTACAGTAAACCGGCTTATCACCACGAGGTTCAAAGGGGACTTCGGTGTCTTTGCCACACTGAGCACATATCGCCGGAAACATCTGGCGTCTGGGCCCATAGCTGCTGTCTCCATAACGCTCTGCCTTCCTTGCCTGGCGGCACGCGGGACAGCGCTTCGGCTCGTTAGTATAGCCTCTGGATTGGAAGAACTCTTGTTCCTCAGCGCTGAAAGTGAAGGTAGCCCCACAATCGGAACACTGGATAGACTTGTCCTCAAAACTCATTGAATGACCTCCTCTCTTCTGAATTCTAGTTAGAGTCCGGTCATCCAACGCTTAAGTAGTCCGAAGTGATTTGACAAAGCCCGTGATAACCTAAACTGGAACTGACTGTCAATTTTACACCAAAGGGAGTCTCTTTGCAAAAGGAGTGCAACCCGCCTGTACTCGAGGTTGCTTTCTGCACTGTGGTATTCCCCTTTGTGATAACAGAATGACGAACCAACCGGAGTTCCTCCAACGACATCAGTAAAACCAGAACAGGGAGGCGAGGTGTCATTAATCACGTGAACGAGTACAATCACTCCTCCCTTCGCTAGAATGACGCAACCGCCGCTATGGCCCCTCGACAGACGGAGAGCAAGTACTGGAAGGAGGATTCATTCTGTGACGCAGAGTTCTCGACCACATTCCCGATAAGGTAGTCCGGCACGGCCTGGAGACGTACAGGCAGAGAGCCGCAGAGAGCCACTGAACTTGGCGCGATAGAGTCCAAGGTCACACCACGGAAGAGGCTCTAACTGACGAGAGGGTGCGCGCCAAGTGTGTTTTCCCCGTATGACACCTGTACGGGGCCAACGTGAACTGTCCTTCCTACGTCATGGAGTTCGACCAGGTACGAAAGCTGGTCGGCAGTTTCAGCTACGCAATACTCTTCAGGCCGGCCGTCGCTTCGGGACAGCTGGATAACGTGGACTATACCGTCAAGGAGAAGACGCTGGAGATTATGTCGAAGGTTGAGGCTGAGGCGTTCTCCTCTTGCCGGGCCGCGAGGGATTCGAACCTAGGAACCCAGACTAGGATTGCGAGTTGTTTTTCAGTCCTGGTACCCGACCCTGAACCTGACCCCCACTGCCCCTTCCATCGAGCCGCGATATCAGCCTCTGTCTCTTATACACATCTCCGAGCCCACGAGACTTAA
>JADFUZ010000079.1 GCA_015222295.1 Chloroflexota bacterium
CCACGGCAGCTTCGAGCAACGATTTTCCCGTTCGCTGCCGGGATGACGCTCCCTTCTTCTCGTCAACCAATATACACCTTATCTTGTAAGGCTGCCCGAAGACCTCCTTGAGTTTCCTCTCCACCAGATACTTATACTTGGGGTCTTCGATTTTCTCCTTGTGAAACGCATAGTAGAATCCCAATACTAAGGTATCATCCTCAAGCCCCACGGGCTCGCAAGCGCTGCGCAAGAAGGCATCAAGGCTGCCGCTCGAACCTTCCCCACGTAGAGACCGAACGAGGTCCTTCCAGTGGCTGCGCACGTATTCAAAGCCGTGGAGATTCTCTTCACTGGAGTCCTTGGCATCACCTGCTGCCTCGGCAACTCCGGCTTCAGGAAAGGGCTGGGTAGACTCCTGAGACGGACTCGCAACGCTGGCTGGCTCAGACCGTTCTGTCGTAGCTGCCGGCTGCTCACCTGTGGAGGGCAGAGCACTGCCTACCAGAGCCAGTTCCAAAGGCAAGGCAGAGTAACCCTCGCTGCGATAGTCTACGCTGGAAAAAGCTTTGACTATCGTGAGCAAGTAATCAAGCGTTGTGCCAGCCACCAGACTCCTCATCTCAGTCAAATCCTCCCTGGTGACATCAACAGCTTCCTCGCAATCAGACTTGACCAGCAACAAACCTCGAAGATATCCCAGTAGCTCCAGGTTAAACTGACGAAGGTCAATGCCATCACTGTTGACATCATTTATGACGTGCAGGCCAGCAGGGATATCCCTGTCGACAATATGTTTCGCCAATTGAGGCACTCTCGAATCCCCGGTCTGCCCCAGTGCTGACTGAACCTGGTCAAGACCAATCTCGTCGCCGTAGTAAGTCATCAGCTGTTGCAATATGTTCTCAGCATCTCGCAGACTACCTGTGGACGCCCGGGCAACAAGCCCAAGAGACTCCTCTCCAATACGAACACCCTCTTTCTCACAGATTAGCGCCAATTTGGCCTTTATGGCCGCCTGGGACAGGCGATGGAAACTAAATCGCTGGCACCGGGACACAATCGTAGGCGGTACCTGATGCGGTTCTGTAGTTGCCAGGACGAAGATAACGTGGCCGGGCGGTTCTTCCAGGGTCTTCAGCAAGGCATTGGCAGCCGGCTCAGTAAGCATGTGAACTTCGTCGGTGATGTACACCCGATAACGGCCAATGCTGGGAGCATAATTGACCTTTTCCCTGAGGCTGCGGATGTCATCGATGCCACGATTGCTGGCGGCATCTATCTCTATTACATCTAGTGCACTGCCTTCGGTAATCGAGCGACACATATCGCAGGCATTGCATGGCTCGCCACCAACTTGATTGGCGCAGTTCACTGCCTTCGCCAGGATCCGCCCTGTGCTGGTCTTGCCCGTGCCCCGAGGACCACAAAAAAGATAGGCATGGGCCACCTTGCCTCCCTCCACAGCGCGGCGCAGAGTCTGAGTCACAGGCTCTTGCCCCACCACCTCAGCCAAGGTCTGTGGACGCCATTTGCGATAGAGAACCTCAGAGCCCATACCCCCCTATTATACTCCCAGCTGCCAAATCGCTAAAGGAGATCTACCACCCAACTCATTGGCCTGAGGTATTCTGTATGATGGAAATCGTTCTATCGTAGTCTTCGGCGACATTCTCCATGGCGCGTGCTATGATCGGCTTGAGGACCTCGGGAGCTCTGACCAAAGCATCCGTCAACGCCTGCACGCTCTCAGCGCGGCTTTGGCTCAAGAACGCTTCCAGTCCCTCGGTACCCTTTCCTTCAGAATACGCATCCGCGCCAGACGCCGCCGGCATTGGCGCCAGTGCTCTTGATCCTTCTTCGGCCACCTCCTCTGTCTTATCTCTCAAACACATTTCGCCCAAGTGCCTGGTGACTTGGTCGGCCAGCATGGAGACCTTATCTGCTTTGCCCTCGCGGGCCACCTCAACCATTTCATATGCCCGCCTCTCAGCGAACTCGACATGAAGTCGCGCCTGATCCACATCGGACCACGTTAATGTTACCCTCACCTGCTCTGCCGCCAGCTTGACCGGGTAGAGAAACTCATCAGGCACGGCGTTGGCCGAGGCAGCGGCTGTTCCTAGCCCGCCAACGAAAACCACCAGAAGGGCGGCCATGGCCATGGCCCAGCCCCTGCGCCAAATAGGAATTATCACTGTCCTTGCCACTTCCTCGCGATTGGCATAGAACGCCGCTTGAAGCTCATACTCGGCTCGCGCCTTGAATTCAGCGTCAGGCCGAATAGCAGCACAGTTCCGACGACAAGCCCAACCCGCCTCGACTAGAGGCTCTAGCTGAGACGCCTGCTCAGGATAGGCAGCAAGACAATCGTCAATGCTCTCGCCACCAAACCTGCGTTCCAGACACTCATCCAGGATATCTTCTATTTTGGGAATCATTGCGCACTATCACCCAACATCAGTTTTCTTAAGGCCACTATGCCGTTGTATTGCAATGCCTTCACCGTCCCCGTGTTCTTCCCCAGAGCTTCCGATACTTCGGCAGTAGAAAACCCAGCACCGAAACGAAGTGAGATTACCTCACGCTGTGCTGGAGACAGTTTCTTGATCTTGTCCCGTAGCTCCTCAACTTCAAATCTCTCTTCAGCAACAAGCGCCGGGTTCGGCTCATCAGCGACAACAATATTGTCCTCCAGTTCCACTCTCTCCACCTTCCCCTGCTTCCTCAATTGGTCAATTACATGGTTGTGCGCAATGCGAAATAGCCACGAAGCAAACGGCAGGTTTCGCCATCTGTAAGAGCCAATCGCCTCCAGGGCTTTCACAAACACCTCCTGAGTCAGGTCTTCAGCTTCGGCGCGATTCCCACATCTGAGGTAGACATAGCGATAGATCTTGTCGAAATAATCCCGATACAGTTGAGCAAAAGCCTCTCCATCACCCTTTATCGCCCGCGAGACTACATCCTTCTCAATAGACATCGAACTGATGTCTATTATATAGGAAAACGAAAACGCGGAAGGAAAGGTTTACGCCGAAGGTGTAACAGGGCCATTCACCGCTGCCCTGCAGAGGGCCGAACCCGCCCAACAGACGAGCCGTGCGAGTTCTCTCTGCGACGATCGCTCGCAAGGCCCACAGAGACCACCGCCCGAGTAGGACGGAGGACTATAAGACTGACCCTCGGTTAGCTACAATGGCGCCAACTGCTGTTCAACGGGAGCAAAGAAACTCAGGAAACCTTGCTGGCCTGTTTCTCCGCCCAATTGCCCACCCATGGCAGCTTCCACATCTTGCCGGTTCCCGCCTGGATCAGCAGAATAACCCACAGAACGAGCATCAGAATCCAGACAAGCGGCGACAGAACCCAACCGACGAATGGGATCAAGGTTACAATGATTTGGACTACGGTTAACACGCCAAAGGTCATGATTGACTGCCACGCATGGAACTTGACGAAGGTGCTCTTCTTCTCCAGCACTACGAAGATTATTCCCGTTATCCAACCAGCCACGTAGCAAAGCAGCCCGGCCACGTTAGGCGCCAATCCGGTGCTGGTCTCAGATGATGCAGGTGCCCCCGAAGAGGCAGGCACAGCACCAAGAGCAGCGCCACACTTCGAGCAAAACTTGCCATCATCGGGGTTCTCGGTACCACATTTGGGACAGAACATTTCCTCACCTCCTGTTTCTTACTCTGCAAATTCAATGCCGCAAACACGATATGATGCAATTGGGGTCATATCATTGTCAATAGCTCACAGGCCTTTGCTGCCGATATAGGCGGCAAGATCAGCAAGACGGCAGCTATAACCCCACTCATTATCATACCAGGCCAGTACCTTCACCATCTTGCTGTCGATAACCATAGTGCTGAGGGCATCGAAAATAGCGCTCGCCGGGTTGCCCCTGAAATCCGAACTCACCAGGGGTTCATCGCAGTACTCTATGATTCCCTTCAACTGTCCCTCAGTGGCCCTTTGAAAGACGCTATTGATTTCCTCCACAGTCACCTCCCTGTCAAGGTCAGCCACAAAGTCGACAACAGATACCACAGGTGTAGGGACCCTGATGGCAATCCCGTGAAGCCTGCCCTTGAGTTCGGGGATAACCACACCCACGACACGAGCCGCACCCGTAGTAGTGGGGATGATATTGGTAGCAGCAGCTCGCGCCCTGCGAAGGTCGCGATGAAATACGTCCAGAATCCTCTGATCGTTGGTATAAGAATGGATAGTAGTCATCAGGCCACGGGCAACCCCAAAGCTCTGGTGAAGGACCTTGACCACCGGAGCGATGCAGTTAGTAGTACAGGAGCCGTTCGATATGATCCGGTGCTTCGACGGATCGTATTTCTCCTCGTTAACGCCAAGGACAATGCTTATGTCCTCGTTCCGAGCTGGCGCTGAAATAATCACTTTCTTGGCGCCACCTTGCAAATGAGCAGCAGCCTTCTCAGCCTGGGTGAAAAGCCCCGTTGACTCAATGACGATATCCACTCGGTAGTCTTGCCAGGGAATTTTGGCCGGGTCGCGCTCAGCCAACACTTTTACCTCACCATCATCGATCAGGATAGAGTCCCCCTTGGCTTCAACTTTGCCTGGATAGATACCATAATTGCTATCGTACTTGAAAAGGTGCGCATTGGTCTCAGCATCAGTGAGGTCGTTCACCGCCACCACGCTCAGCTTTCCGCCCTGCCGCTGGTTTATTGCCTTTAGTGCCAACCTGCCAATACGCCCAAAACCATTAATGCCTACTCTTATCGCCATTGCTCTGCCTCCTTCTCTATTCCTTGGCTAGAAATTGAGAAACCCCATCTCTTTCTATCCTGCCTAACTTGCCGTCCAGGGTTAGCAGCCTTAGGTGAGCAATAGTCTCAAACAGAGCCAGACGCTTATCCCAAGGCCCCAAATCAGTGAAGGCAACGCCACCGATGTCAGGCTTCCAGGGGATCTCGGTAGCCACCTCATAAGCCGTCTTCAAACCGTCGTTCAAGACCTTCATGATAGTTCTCTCCCTCCGCTCATGATAGGCAAGTATCTCTGCCGCCCTCAACTTCAGGCCATTAAACACCGGCCCATGTCCCGGGAAGACAAAGCCAACCTGAAGTTGCTCCAGCATCCCCAGGGAATTGATGTAGTCCCGCAAAGGATTGTCGCCTGATTGGGGATGAAGGCCCACATGGGGAGTGGTTTCGAACAAAACGTGGTCACCAGAGAACAGCCACCGCTTCCTTCGCTCGTAAAGACATATGTGACCAGGCGAATGCCCCGGCGTCTGCAACACCTCGAACTCCAACTGGCCAGTAGAAAACCTGTCTCCGCCGCTCACCGTGACGTCGGGCAAACCTGGCGAAGCGAACTGTCTCATCCACAGTGAGGCCTCTTTGAGTTCAGGCAATCCAGTCTGAGGGACTCCGTTCTCCCTGAGCTCGCCTTCCAAATCATTGAGCAGGCCATCGAAATCCGTGTATCTCGCCTCGATGAGGCCCGCTTCAATTCTATGAACGGCCACTTTCGCTTCGCAAAGCTCTCTCAGCTTGCTTGCCAGCCCGCAATGGTCAGGGTGAATGTGAGTGACAATGATCCAATTGATGTCTTGGAACTTCAGACGATCTTCCAGCAAGCCTTCTCTGAAGGCCCAGAGGCTCTCTGAGCTGTCCCAGCCACTGTCAACCAGCACATTCCCATCGCTTCCCTCGATCACATATACGTTGGTGTACTCCGGCGCGTCCTGGGGAAAGGGAAGCCTTATCTGGTGTACTCCAGTGACTATCTCCACAGCTTCAGCCTCTCCAGGCTACGGAAAGCGGCCCTGCCCTGGTAACGGGCGCAACTGCCCAACTCCTCCTCTATTCTAAGGAGACGATTATATTTGGCTAGTCTCTCTCCCCGGCAAGGAGCACCAGCCTTAATGAATTCTGCGTCAACAGCTAGCGATAGGTCAGCTATGATCGTGTCTTCAGTTTCGCCAGAACGATGACTAATGACGGTTGTCCATGCCGCCTTTTGCGCCTTCTTGACAACATTCAAGGTTTCACTAAGCGTGCCTATTTGATTTGGCTTGATGAGAATCGAGTTGGAGGCTGTCTCCGCGATGCCTCTCTCAAGGCGCTCTATGTTCGTGGCGTAGAGATCGTCGCCCACAAGTTGAACCTTCCCTCCCAATCTGGCCGTCAGCAGCACCCACCCGTCCCAGTCATCCTCAGCCAAGCCATCCTCAATGCTGATGATTGGATAGTTGGCTACCCAGTCAGCATAGTAGTCCACCATTTCTCCAGAAGTGAGTCTGACTCCCTCACGAGACAGGACATACCTGCCATCGTGATAGAAAGTGCTCGCTGCTGGGTCCAGAGCGATAAATGCATCCTCACCAGCCTTATACCCGGCCAGGTCGATAGCCGCCAGGATCAGCTCTACCGCCTCCTTATTGGAACTAAGGCTGGGAGCAAATCCACCCTCATCGCCCACGTTGGTGTTCAATCCCTTGTCCCGGAGAACCCGGCGCAAACAGTGGTAGACTTCGCTGCTCATCCGCATGGCCTGAGCAAAACTGGCCGCACCAATAGGCACTACCATGAACTCCTGAAAATCCGTGGAGTCCAGGGCGTGCTTACCGCCATTCATGATGTTCAGCATGGGGACAGGCAGGAGATTGGCCCTTGCTCCACCCAGATAGCGATAGAGAGGAAGACCCAGAAAACTGGCTGCAGCCTGTGCTACTGCCAGAGATACCCCTAGAACAGCATTAGCTCCAAGCCTGCCCTTGTTGGCAGTACCATCAAGCTCAATCAATTTCCGATCGATAGCTGCCTGTTCCAGGACTGAAGTGCCTATTACCGCTGAAGCAATATCGCTATTGACATGCTCCACGGCCTTCAGCACCCCCAGCCCGCCATACCTGTTGCTGTCGCCGTCTCGCAGTTCCACTGCCTCATACTTCCCCGTGCTTGCCCCCGAGGGCACACAAGCCACGCCCGTACTGCCATCGACCAAAACGATTTCCACCTCCACAGTGGGATTGCCTCGCGAATCGATAATCTCCCTGCCCTTGATGCTTTCGATGCCTGCCATTTCCACGTTAATCATGAATCGGACCTACCTTTCTACGCCGCTCTGAGCCAGAGAAATTGCTGTGTCCACCGCTTCGGTAGCGGTATGGACTCTTACGAGAGGGTCATCTTCCTGGCCAAGCCGTGACAGTAGCCAGGTATTCAAGCCAATCACGGGAATCCCTCTCTTCAGTGCATAAGCAATCTCGCTGAGCGTTCCGTAGCCACCACCAATCGCAATCACCGCCCGAGCTGATTTCACCACCGCCATGTTTCTGGCATAGCCCACACCCGTGACTATGGGGATGTCAACATACGAGTTTGCCACGCTTGAGTCTTCCCCCGGCAGAATGCCAACGGTCAGTCCACCCTTTGCCTTAGCTCCACGACAGACAGCCTCCATCACGCCACCCAGACCACCACAAATCACCGTGGCACCACGACCTGCCAATCCTTCGCCCACAGCTTCAGCCAACTCGGCTTCGTCCGCCGACCCAGAAGAGTCTCCGACTACCGCGATAAGCATCCTGACCCCAGTCTGGAGTATACCACAACTAGTTGAATCGCCTCATGGCGGCTTCCACTCCCTGGCTAAGGAAGCAATCAATAACCTCAGCGACTCTGGCAATTGCAGGCTCAATCTTCTCACCCTCATGAGGAGTGAAATCACCGAGAACGTAGCTCACTATGGCGTCTTCACCGGTGTCGGACAACCCATCTATTGGAGGTCGGCCGATGCCCACCCTGATACGAGGAAAATCCTCGCTTCCCAAAGCGGAAATGGTCGACTTCATACCCTTGTGCCCTCCTGAGCCCCCGCGGGGCCGCAGGCGAATCTGGCCTAGAGGCAAATCAAGGTCATCATAGATGACCAGAAGATTGCTCAGGGGAATATTATGCTTGCGCACCAGGCAACTTACCGCCCCACCACTGAGGTTGACGAAAGTCCGGGGCTTGGCCAGTAACAGGGCACTACCAGCCATCTCGGCAGCGGCTATTGTGGTCTGACACTCCCTGCGGTCAAAGCGCACAGAATGCAGCCCGACCCAATAGTCCAGACAGCGAAAACCAACATTGTGGCGATTGCGCTCGTGTACCTTGCCCGGATTGCCCAGGCCAACAACCATCTTCGTCTCTCTGCTGACAGAGCGACGCCGACTCCAGAACTTCAGGAACATGATTCAGCTTCCTCGGTATCTCCGGCCTTCGCATTATAGAGGACGAGCCTATCCCGTTCCAATAGCCGGACACAACCACCCCAGAGACCAGCAGCCTCCGCCCTCACGAACCCTCACCCGGTGGCCCGCTTACTCCTGCTCACGGATGAAGCCTGCCCTTAGGAGGACGGCCCTGATAGTAGCTCAGGATGATAACATGTGGATTGCCACTCCTCTTCACCCTGCCTAGACCCAGCGCCCGGCCAACTTCTCTTTCAAGGCCTTCAGGTTCACGACGTCTTCCCTGTTGTATTGCAGCAGCAAAGCCAGAGCGTTCTCATCTGCATCATTGTGATACCTCCACCACAGCCAGATTGCTTCCAGCCCGCCGATGCCCTCGAGTTCTCGAGGAATCCCTAGCTGCCGCTCTACCGACTTGAAGCCGCCATACAAGTCGTTTCTCCAACAATCATACATCAGATCGTGATGATGGAAGTGAGAGCTGAGATCGATGCCAAGGCAGGCATGGATAAAAGGGAGGTCAAATCTGCTGCCGTTGTAGGTATAGACTGTGTTTACGCTTCCAAGGGCCTTCAGCAGACTATAACCGGTCGCCTGCTCCCCTATCAGTTGAATGAACTCATCATCTTCACCATTGCACAGGTAAATACCAATCACGGTTATGTAGTGATAGAAAGGAGACAAGCCAGTGGTCTCTATGTCAAGGTAGGCATCAGGCAGTCGCTTCATGCCCCGCCCTCCTGTTTCCAATTAAGCCTCACCGTAGCACATACAAGTGACACCTTGATTGTCACAAGAGGCGAAGTAGCTAGAGCAAGAAATGAGACCCTCGAGACTACCTGCAGTGCCGAGGGAGGGACTCGAACCCACACTCCCTCACGGGAAGCGGATTTTAAGTCCGCCGCGTCTACCATTCCGCCACCTCGGCCTATAGTACGGAGCTGGCACATCGCCGAAGCCCTTTTGCAAACAAAAAAAGGCGGCGAGCGGATTCGAACCGCTGCATAGGGGTTTTGCAGACCCCTGCCTTAACCTCTTGGCTACACCGCCATTCAAGCACCCATAGTAACCCTGGCTTCTATGGGCATCCACTGTCCGCTGGAGCGGAAGACGAGATTCGAACTCGCGACCTCTTCCTTGGCAAGGAAGCATTCTACCGCTGAACTACTTCCGCTTCTTGGGCTAGATTCTACCCTGTCTCTCGGATTTGAGCAAGCAAATACTGGTGCCGAGGGGGAGACTTGAACTCCCACGGGCTTACGCCCACCACCCCCTCAAGATGGCGTGTCTACCTATTCCACCACCTCGGCACTGGCAGGGGCGGCAGGACTCGAACCCACGACCGGCGGTTTTGGAGACCGCTGCTCTTCCAACTGAGCTACGCCCCTACAGTCACCACCAGATTATATCAAATACCCCTGGCGCGACTCGAACGCGCGACACGCGGTTTAGGAAACCGCTGCTCTATCCGCCTGAGCTACAGGGGCAGTGTGGAGATAGGGGGATTCGAACCCCCAACCTCTGCGATGCGAACGCAGCGCTCTCCCTACTGAGCTATATCCCCGCAGATTCAATTCTAGCAGCAATTCAAAGCAAGCGGCAAGTCCCCAGAGTAGCCTGGCCCAACGCACATCTCCCATTGCCCTATCTCCAGTCAAGCAGAGCCAGTAACCTGCCCGACAGTGATGCGACCGAACTCGGGTAGACTGCTATTCGTCAACTGATACCGCTGATCACGTCACCAAGTACAATTCTTGTCCGGCTCTAGCGTCGTTGCTATACTAACTCAAGAACAATGGACTACGAGACTGTCATTGGGCTGGAGGTTCACGCCCAGTTGCTGACCAGGAGCAAGATGTTCTGTTCCTGCAGCGCCAGTTACACCGATGCCGAGCCCAATACACATGTCTGCCCCGTGTGTCTGGGCATGCCCGGTACTCTACCTGTCATCAACAAGAAGGCGGTGGAAAACACGCTGATGACTGCCCTCGCTCTGAACTGCACAATTCCCGAGTACACCAAGTTCGACCGCAAGAGTTACTTCTATCCTGACCTAATGAAGGGCTATCAGATTTCCCAGTATGACGCGCCCATCGGCAAACAGGGGTGGCTTAACATTGACACCGATGGGGCCACAAAGAGAATCCGTATCACGCGTGTGCATCTTGAGGAGGACGTATCCAAACTGTGGCACAAGGAAGACTATAGCCTCATAGACGTCAACCGCTCTGGCGTACCACTGATGGAGATTGTCAGCGAGCCGGACATTGGCTCTTCTGAAGAGGCACGGGACTACCTGGTCAAGCTGCGTGCCATCCTTCGTTACTTAGGAGTATCCACGGGGAACATGGAAGAGGGCAGTTTCAGATGTGACGCTAACATAAGCATCCGACCGAGAGGAAGCACAGACCTGCTATCCAAAGTCGAGGTCAAGAACATGAATAGCTTCAAGGCAGTTTACGAAGCCCTGGAATTCGAGGCCAGACGACAGAGGGAAGTGCTTGAGGGAGGTGGCAAGCTGACCCAGGAGACAAGAGGGTGGTTGGATGAAAAGCGCGTAACCGTGAGCCAGAGAAGCAAAGAGTATGCCAATGACTATCGGTATTTTCCTGAGCCCGATTTGCCGCCCCTGGTGCTTGACAGGGAATGGATCGAGGACACAAGAGCGCAGTTGCCCGAGTTGCCTGAGCCCAGGAGGGACCGCTTGGTCGCGCAATACGCTTTGCCGTCATACGACGCCAGCGTCCTGACCAGTTCCAGGAACGTTGCTGACTACTTCGAAAACTGCCTCAAGTTGACCGACCGCAGTAGGGCCAAGGCACTGAGCAATTGGCTACTAAGTGATTTCAGCCGGCTGCTGAACGCTACCAATACAGACATCGAAGCTTCGAAGGTAACCCCTGAGAACTTGCTGGAGATGCTTGGCCTGGTAGATGACGGAACCATTAGCGGACCAACTGCGAAAGCAGTGTTCGAAGAGATGTTCCATACTGGCAAGAGAGCCGGCGAGATTGTGGCGGAACAGAAGCTAGGCCAGATCAGCGACGCGGACGACTTGAGAAAAACAGTGAAAGAGGTTCTTGCCAGCAACACCAAGGCCGTGTTAGATTATAGTGCCGGAAAGGAACAAGCATTGACATTCATCACAGGACAGGTAATGAAAGCTACCAGAGGGAGAGCCAATCCCTCCCTGACAAGGGAGATTCTAATACAGGAACTGAGGGGGAAATAAGTTGCCGACTTATCTTGCTATTGCTCAAATACTGGTCTGTGCGGCTCTAATTGCCACTATTCTATTTCAAACTCGCGGCGGCGGTTTGGGAGGTATTTTTGGGCAGCCCGATTCCGTATATCGCACACGTCGCGGCGTGGAGAAAACCCTGTTCCACACCGTCATTGTCCTGGCCGTCGTTTTCGTCATCTTTGCAATGTTGATCGTCACCTCTTCGTAGCAAGGAATGAGTCCTGTAATAACCCTAACCACCGATTTCGGTTCGGACGATGCGTATGTTGGAGTCTTGAAGGGTGTTATCCTGAGCACCAACCCCAAGGCTAACATTGTCGACATCAGCCATTCCATTGAACCCCAGAATGTTGCCCAGGCCGCTTTTGTTCTCAGCATCGCCTGCCGCTATTTCCCTAAACACAGCATCCACATGGCCATTTGTGACCCTGGTGTGGGGAGTGAACGACTGGGCATAATCCTGAAGACACCTTCAGCCCTCTTCGTTGCCCCTGATAATGGCACTCTCAGCTACGTCGTCAAGGAGTTGTCTTTCTACGAAGGTGCTTCAACGCAGTATTCCCACGACCTGGAGGAAGTGAAACTCAAGAAGGGACTCGAAGCTGTGGCCATCACTGACCCGCGCTTCTGGCGGCATCCCGTCAGCCCCACCTTTCATGCCAGAGACATCTTTGCCCCGGTGGCTGCTGGTCTCTCGCTGGGCATATCGCCCTACGAGTTCGGGGAAAAAATCACGTCTCTTCAGCTCTTGCCCCTGCCAAAGCCATCTCTTGATTCACAAGGCAACCTGACGGGCCAAGTGTTGTACGTGGACCATTTTGGCAACCTAATCACCGATGTCAGGAGCAGAGACCTAGCCGATGGCGACGTCATCATTGAGGTGGCAGGACAACATATCCAGGGCATAACCCGCTATTACGAACAGGGGCAGAGACTCATGGCTATCCTGGGCAGCAGCGGCTATCTGGAGGTATCGCTCCGAAACGGAAGTGCTGCCGATTTCCTTGGTGCGATTGTGGGAGACGAAGTGAGGGTAGTGCCAGCCTAGACATTGCCCGTTACAGGGGCAATTCCAAGCGACTGAAGACACCGATCATCTTTAGACCCACGTAGGCCATAAGCATGGCAAAGACATACCTCAGTTGCTTTGCCGGCAGGGCGTGCGCCGCCTTAGCCCCGAGCTGCGCCACAGGCACACTGGTGGCTGCCAAGCACAGCCATATCGGCAGATTGACGTAGCCTATCGAATAGGGAAGCAGTCCAGACACCCCGATTCCATGCGCCATATACCCGATAATACCCCCGAGTCCAGTGAACATTATCGAAGCTGTGGACGTTCCTACGGCCACATGAACGGGGAAATTGAGTGCCAATACTAGCGCTGGAACCAACAATGCACCGCCACCGAGACCAGTTAGTCCACTTATTATTCCTACAGGAAAGCCCAGAGCTGCGAATGCCCAGCGATTGCCTCTTGACTCTGCCTCCGGCCTCGCCAATCGTGGCATTGCGCCCAAGCCCATCCATATGCCCATGGCGAGGACCAGGCCCCCAAAGCCCGTCTTCAACACACGCCCCGGCACGTGCGCAGCCAGCGTGGAACCAACCAGACCTCCAGCTAAGCCACATGGACCCACTATCAGCGCCGCCCTCCAACACACCGCCTTTCTCCTGCTATGCCTCCACGCGCCACTGATTGCCGTGGGCAGGACTACGAGCAGGCTTGTACCAAAGGCAGTCATTATGGCAGTAGCCTCAGGAATGCCCATGGCTACAATAACCCAATACATGACCGGCACCGTGACAAAGCCACCACCAATACCAAGCAGCCCACTGGCAAACCCAGCACCCGCACCGGTAACCAGCAGTATAATCAGATAATTCTGCAAGGATTCCCCGCTATCCTGGTATCATGTCCTCGGAAACAAGAGCCGTGCTTACGTGTGATCCTTCAGCATAGGGAGCAACGGTCCGATGACCCTTCCTGCCACATCCTATCGAACCGGCCAGGAATCCTAGAATAGTCCCCAAGACCAGCGACCACACACTGTGCTCCCTTTCAGCAATAGTCCGTCCCCACAATGCCAACCGGAACACAACTGGTACAGCGGGACTATGTGTCGCCAGAGTCACCCCCTCCTCAGTCTGTCTTTGAGCCACCCGACCCTGACGTTGTCTTGCTCGTCTATTTGCGGGACGTACGGCTTGATATCCAAGAGTGGAGTACCATCTATAGCATCCAACCCCTTCACCCTGAGGATGTTCCCTTCCCTAGCTACTAACTCCACGACTGACAACCCCAACGGGTTGGGTCTATCTGGGGATCTGGTGGCAAAGAGTCCGTGTGGCTTTGCGTCCCACGAGGGGATGACTGAGAGCGAATACCCTTTGGACTTGTGGAACCAGTATATCAGGATGACATGAGAGAATCCCTCGATATCTTTCAGGCCTTCTTCAAATTCTCCGAATACTTCTACCTGACAGATTTCCTCGCGACCACGCCCTTGGCGCGGTGCCTGCCCTCTCCTCTCATAGGGGGAGTGTATTACCCCTATAGGGCTGAATTCCTGATTCTGTCGCTCTTCCATGATGGTGGTATCATGCCATCGTTACTGGTCTATCCGTCTCCTTCGGCGACTGACCTGCCCGATCAGGCTTCCGGCCTGCCCGCCAGAACCGGCATCACAGCCCAATAGCAGAGAATCTGCGCCGCAACTCCCAGAGCCAAGCTCGCCGCACAACTCCACAGGCTCGCTCCATAGTGTAATACGAATGTATGCGGCCTTCAAGGAAACGCAGGTCATCTGATGCTGCCTGGTCCTTGCGTGTCCCTGCAAGGCAGCCGAGACAGCTCCCACCTTGCACCGCGAAAGCCGTTGGATTACTATAGGCGGGGCACGAGGAAGCCTGGACGAAGACCAGCGTCGAGGACCCCCAAGGGGGACAGGACTTTGGCCGCGACGAGCATCATCGGTTTGGGAACAGCGGCATTATGAAGCTAACTGCGTATGAAGTAGTCATCGTCGGAGCTGGGCCAGCCGGGCTTACGGCGGGCCTCTATACTTCCAGGGCAGGCCTCAAGAGCCTGCTTGTCGAACGCGGCATACCGGGAGGTCAGATATTAAACGCCGCGCTGGTGGAGAACTATCCCGGTTTCCCAAAAGGGGTTTCGGGCACAGAGCTGGCTTCGCTCATGCACCAACAGGCGGTCGGCTATGGTCTCGAGGTTGCGACTGCTGAAGTAACAGGCCTCAGCCAGACAGCGCCCTATCGTGTGTTTACAACTGAGGGCAGTTTCGAAGCAGCATCAATAGTCATCGCTGCTGGCTCGCAGTATCGGAAACTCGAGGTTACCGGCGAAGAAAGACTGACAGGTCATGGGGTCTCCTACTGCGCTACGTGCGACGGATTCTTCTTTCGAGACCGTGAAGTCGCAGTAGTGGGAGGGAGTGACACCGCCCTCACGGATGCCCTGGAATTGAGCCGACATGCAAGAAAGGTCTACGTAATACATCGAAGGGACCAGCTTCGAGCGGGGCGGGTTCTGCAGCAACAAGCCTTTGCCCAGCCTGGACTCGAGTTCGTCTGGAACACGGTAGTAGAGGAGATCGTAGGGGAGAATATGGTAGAGGGTCTGAAGCTGCGTAACGTGAAGACAGACGAGCTGGCCATGCTGAACCTGGCTGGCGTATTCATTGCGGTGGGGATTAGCCCCAACAGCCAGTGTTTTTCCAACGTTGTGCAGGTCGATAGTGCTGGCTACATCCCCACTGACGAGACCATGGCCACCTCAGCCCCTGGCATCTTCGCTGCCGGCGACATCCGCAGGAACTCAGCACGACAGGTCACCACTGCGGTCGGTGACGGTGCTGCCGCCGCTACGTCCGCTTTCAGATATC